>JBKJYK010000082.1:0-9475 GCA_046715515.1 Candidatus Nitrosocosmicus sp. | reverse complement strand
TCTAAAAGAACTTTATCATCTAGGCCGAAATCCCCCTCATAATAACAAGAAAAAGATCTAGCAATGTCATGGTCCAAAGCACCACATGTTGTTATAACACAATTAAACATTTTGTTTTTTATTAGATCACGGACTATGCCCCTATTTCCAGTGGAGATTAATGCCCCTACAAAAGATAGAAATTTTGTGCAGTTTTTTTCCTTCATCATATTTTGAAGTATAACAATACCATTTGCCAAATGTCGTCCTTCGAATCCACCCGATTCATTCATATTTTGAAGAATTTGTTTAAAATCTGAAGAGGCATCAATATCATAGTCCTGCACAATCTTGGACAGAAGATTATTGGAATCGGTATCAACATTTGTCATCGTTTTCTTTTCTGCGTTCATAGAAACATATAAAATTTTATTATTAAATACATTATGTATTCAAGAGTTACTGGTATCAATTGAGACAGGTTAAATTACAGATGTAACAACTCAAGTTGTAAACTGAATTGAGTAATAATAACCGGCATAGTTTTTCAGGAAATAAAATAGATCCTCCAGAAGTATTTGCAGACATGACAGTGTCAGAACTGATAGACCTATTTGGAAAAACTGGTTATAATGCGAGACGATTAGCAGAAGCCGCCGACATTATGATTAAAATGATTGAGACAGATGCCACGGTTTGTTTAACAATTGCTGGAGCAATGACTCCCATAGGTTTTGGAAAAATAATTTCAACAATGATAGAAAAGGGTTTTATTGATTGGATTGTTACAACGGGTGCCAATGCATATCATGACTTGCATTTTGCATACGATTTACCAGTAAGGCAGGGTCATTTTGATGTTGATGACGACATACTATATTCAAAACAAATAGTTAGGATTTATGATGTTTATATTAAAGAATATGGCACCCTTCAATCCCAAGATACGATAATACAAAAGAACATTGAGAACATTTACCACACAAATAAAAATGTAGAAAACGGATCTACTGCGGATTTATCATATTTTATTGGAAAAGCTACGTCCGAAAAATCCAAATATCCCGAAAAATCGTTTATGGTTTCTGCTTTTAAATCCGATGTACCCGTTTATATCCCAGCTCTTAGTGATTCTTCAATTGGTTTAAACATGTTACCATTAATGCTAAATGAAAAAATCTCGATAAATGTTATTCAGGATATAGCTGAGTCTGCTGCAATTTTATGGAAAAGCGAAAAGTCTGGTGGGGTTGAATTGGGCGGTGGAGTTCCTAAAAATTTTTTCCAACAAACAGGACCAGCACTTTATCAAATATTGAAAATAAAGGAAGGTGGAAGTGATTTTATAGTACAACTTACCGATGCTAGGCCAGATACAGGAGGCCTTTCGGGCGCAACATTACAAGAGGGTAAGAGTTGGGGGAAAATTAAGACATCCCACAAGGGAAATGTTGTGGTATATGGGGACGTGTCGGTATATTTCCCCATCCTGTGTGCGCATTTAATGACTAAATGCAAACCAAGAAATAAAAAAAGAATTTACAAGGATAAGAATAAATGGGTTGAAGAGATGAAACAAATTTTTAACAAAAAATAAGCAAATTGTAAAGGCCAAAAAAAGTATTTAGAATAACTACAGTAAATACAATCAGATGTCCGAATCTAGTCAACTATTAGTAAGAAGGATAAAAAACGGTACTGTAATAGACCATATTGAATCACCAAGGGCACTGCTTGTTCTCAATATACTGAATATTACAGGACAGGAAGGAAACGTAATTACGGTTGCATTGAATGTTCCAAGCATAAAACACGGAAAAAAAGACATTATCAAGGTTGAAAACAAATTCTTGGAAAAGAAAGAAACAGATAAACTTGCACTAATAGCTCCAAATGCTACAATAAACATAATTAAAAACTATGCATTGAATGAAAAAAGAAGGATACAGTTGCCCGATAACATTATTGGTTTTTTTAAATGTCCAAATTTGAGATGCATTACAAATACAGAAGAGGGTTTGAAATCTAAAATTGAAATAATTGATAAGAAAACTATAATGTTAAAATGTCAATATTGTGCAAGATCAATAACAACAAATGAGCTAATAAACTACCAATGATTAATTGCAAAGTATTATTTGCAACTCAAATAATTCATTTTAATCATTTCAGTTACTAAATTAACTATATCAAAAAATAGGTTCAGTAATTTTTGAGTTTACAGTTTTGATAAGTTCGCAGATTTATTTATCAAAGAAATTTTTGAAAAGCTAAACTCAGCTAAGAAAATACTTACAATTTAATAATAATAGTTGTTAATAACTATGGATTAAAATTGCCATTCTAAAGATTACATTATGCAATAATAAAATATCTAAATGGAATATAATAATACAGAATAAAAATATGATTTGTTATGTAGACAATAGTAAAATCAAAAAAAAATGATCTTGAGTTATCAAGATTGTCCAAGGATAATTATAGCTACAACTATACCGTAAATTGCGATAGCCTCACCAAGAGCAGTGAAAACCAATGCTTGAGAACGGAGTTCAGGTTTTTCAGTAATTGCGGCCAAACCAGCAGCACCTACTCCCCCTATAGCAACACCTGCACCTAAAGCAGCAAGACCAAAAGCGACACCTGCACCAATAAACTTCATCCCAGAAGATTCAGCTTGCGCCTGTCCCGCTGGTTGTGGTTGTTCCTGTGCGAAAGCATTTTCTCCTATGAAATACCCGCCACCAGTCACCAATGTAATTCCAAATATTATCATTGAAGAAAAAGATTGTATTCTCATTTTCACAATTTAAGCAAGTTTAGATACCCTATTTAACTATAACGAAAAAATCATTTAAAAAAATCAAAATAAAAGAACATAAAAAATAGTTTGCCATCAAGACAAGTTTTTGATTTTTTTTATTGCATCCGATTTATTTGTTTCAAGAATATCTTTAATTCGATTTACCATGTTGTCGTGCTCCGATTTTATTTTTAGTTTAGATTTTTCAAACAAATCATTGATAAATTCATCTTTCATTGAAATCACTCCTTCCTTCTATCAAGTACCACTTTCACTTTCTTAAGTCTTACGAATTCCTCTCGTTCCCGTTCCTCCAATGTAGATTTAATAAAAGTCATTGAATTTTGGTATTGGGGCATTATGACATATTCAAGAGCGTTTATTAACTTTTGAGTTTTCTCCAATTCTTTAGCTAATCTAAAAATAGCATTTTCATACTCAGCAGCTCTATAAATTCCTGGTAATACGTTTTTTATAAGTTTTGATGCATTGTCTACAGAGGCAACGGTATCAATAAAACCATAACCAATTTTATCGGGCGACTGGGTTTGCGTTACCTTCAGTGTTGGCACCTTAACATCAACAATTCTGCGAATGTTAACATCCACTTCAACACTTGGTGGAATTGTTGTTGATATAGAATCCATAGTGGCAGAGCCTAATGACAGGTAAGAGTTAAAAATGGATTTATATATTTCATTTAATGGATTCCAAATATCATCTCGGGCTTTGCTTGCTTCTTCTATCATTTCGTCTATTTTTTTTAACAATACTTCGCGCTTATCATCCAAAATTTTATGCACCATTTTTGCTACCTGCATTGATCTTCTTGTTTTGAGCAATTCAATTTTTGTAGCAATAGGTGAACTTCCAAATGACATTTTAATGGAAATATAATCTATGTGGAATTGCTGCTGCTGCTGCTGGCAGCCGCGGCAACCCCCATGTTAGATTGTTGTTGTTGATTTTGGGGTCTGTAATATTGTTTAATATGTTTGTCTTTAATCTTTGTCAGTTCAGATTCTGGCAAGGCTGAAAGTATATCCCAAGCTCTACTTAATGTTTCTTCAAGGGATCTATTTTCATCCAAGTTTTGTTTTAAGAAATTATTTTCAAACATATCACCCGTATCAAGATATTTAAGATCTATTCCGGTAAGGCCAGCCCTTCCAACTATTTCGGCCAATGCCCTAACCTCCTGGGATCTGGAATACGCATCGTAAAGTTGGTTTGCGACTTCGCTGTGATCACTTCGGGTTTTTCCATCACCTATACCATCTTTCATTAACCTAGATAATGACATCAAGACATTTACTGAAGGATAGATCCCTTTTCTGAATAGGTCTCGACCTAATACCATCTGCCCTTCAGTAATGTATCCAGTTAAATCTGGAATTGGATGAGTAATGTCATCAGCAGGCATTGACAGAATAGGAACCTGAGTAACACTCCCATTCTTTCCTTTCAATCTGCCAGCTCGCTCATAGATATTTGCAAGATCGGTATATAGGTAACCAGGATATCCCTTTCTTCCAGGAACCTCTTCTCTTGCAGCACTAATCTCCCTCAAAGCCTCGGAATAATTAGTCATATCTGTTAAAATGGCTAGTACATGCATGCCCAAATCAAATGCCAAATATTCCGCAACAGTCAAGGCAACCCTAGGAGTAATTATTCGTTCAATGGCAGGATCATCAGCCAAGTTCAAAAACAATACACTTCTTCGAAGAGCTCCTGATTCTTCCAAACTACGTTTAAAATATTGAGCCTCTGAATATTGAACACCAATTGCTGCAAAAACAACTGCAAAATCCTCTTTGGTTCCCACCACAGAAGCTTGTCTAGCTATCTGAGCGGCCAGAATGTTATGGGGCATACCGGAACCTGAAAATATAGGTAATTTTTGTCCTCTTACAAGTGTTAACATTCCATCAATTACAGATACACCTGTTTGAATAAAAGAGGTAGGATATTCACGTTGTTCAGGATTCATTGGTTCCCCATTAACATCTAAAAACTTATCTGCGATTGGTTCAGGTAAACCATCATTTGGGCGCCCTAAACCATCAAAAACCCTACCTAACACCTCTGGAGATACCGGCATTTGCATGGTTTTTCCAGTAAACTTTGCTTTAGTTCCAACTATAGCCAGGCCCGTGGTTCCTTCAAATACCTGAACTATGGCTTTTCCATACCCTACCTCTAAAACTCTACCTAACCGTTTCTCCCCATCGGGAGTCTCAATCTCCACTAGCTCATCAAAGGAGGCCTGCGTAATACCGTCCACTATCATCAATGGCCCTTTAATTTCAGCTATCTTTGTGTATTCAATATTTATCGAATCAGACAATCAATTTCACCCCTGAATGAACAATTTTATCAAACTGTTCATGCATTTGTTTATCTAGTTGATCTAACTTGGCAATATCTTCATCAGGAATTTCAAATTTTGCTTTAAGTATTGATGGAATTATAGGCATTGTTCTAATATCAGCTAACGTTATTCCCTCTTTTAGAGCTTTTTGAGCTTCTTTATGGTAGTTTACTATTAATTTTACCAGTTTTAGTTGTTTTTCAGGACTAGAGTATGTATCAACTTTATCAAAGGAGTTTTGCTGTAAAATACCAATTTTTATCATTCTTGCTACTTCAAGTATTAATTTTTCCTCATCTGGCAATGACTCTGGACCAAGAAGCCTTACAATTTCTTTTAATGTGTCTTCCCTTTGTAAAAGGTTATATGAATACGCACGAAGATCATACCACTCAGAGCTGACATTTTCCTTCCACCATTTTGAAACATCTTCCAGATAGCCAGAATAAGAATTCATCCAGTTAATGGAAGGATAATGTCTGGAATAAGCTAGTCTTGTATCCAAAGCCCAGAAGGTTTTGATGAATCTAATTGTATGTGTGGTGACCGGCTCAGTAAAATCTGCCCCTGATGGGGAAACAGCTCCAACTAGTGTCACAGAACCAGTTCTATTAGGGGAACCTAAAGCTTTTACTCTGCCAGCACGTTCATAAAATTCAGCCAATCTAGAAGCCAGGTATGAAGGATAACCTTCTTCCGCAGGCATCTCCTCAAGCCTTCCAGACATCTCCCTCAAAGCTTCTGCCCACCGGCTTGTTGAATCGGCAACAAGGACAACATCCAGCCCCATATCCCTATAGTATTCTGCTAGGGTTACGCCAGTGTAAATCGAAGCCTCCCTTGCAGCTACAGGCATGTTACTGGTATTAGCAACTAAGACAGTTCTCTCCATAAGCGGCCTATTGGATCTAGGATCAATTAAATGCGGAAATTCAACTAACACTTCAGTCATTTCGTTGCCACGTTCACCACAACCTATGTAAACCACAACTTTGGAATCTGCCCATTTGGCAATCTGGTGCAAAGTAACGGTTTTACCGGTTCCAAAACCACCTGGAATGGCGCCAGTACCACCTTTTGCTATCGGAAAATATGTGTCAATAACTCTTTGGCCCGTTATCAATGGTACTGTAGGGTCATACCTTTCAGTATAAGGCCGGGGTTTCCTTACAGGCCATTTGTGATACATTTTTAATGGTATTTTCCCCTCACTGGTTTCCAGCGTTGCAACAACTTGTTCAATATCATAATCACCTTCAGAAATAACATCAACGATGGTTCCATTCTTAAAGTTTGGAGGAACCATGATGCTATGATTTAGAAGGGGTGTTTCCTCTACATAGCCTAGAACCGAACCTGAACCCACGCCATCATTTTTTCTTACCACGGGTTGGAAGTGATATTTTTTTTTCATATCAACGGGATCTGTATGGACACCACGACCTATGTAAGATCCGGATTTTTGAGCTATTTCACCTAGTGGTCTTTGGATACCATCATAAATTTTTCCAATTATCCCAGGTCCTAAAAGAACTGACAATGGTTGGCCAGTGCCTGTAACTGATTCCCCTGGTTTGAGTCCGGATGTAGACTCATAAACTTGTATAAATGCGGTATCACCCGTTAAACGTATTACCTCCCCAACTAATTTAGAATTACCAACCTCAACGGTTTCGTACATTTTTACAGTAGACATGCCATCAGCTTTAACAGCAGGCCCACTTACCCAGATGATTCGTCCTTTTGCTACCAATTTCTCTTCTTCACTCTCGTAGAATTTGGGCGATATTCTTCCTTATAATTGGTTTGACTCTTTCTAACTTTGAATCAATAGTCCCGTCATAGCTCATCAAACCATCTGACGATCTAACTCGAATTCCACCAATAAAATCGAAAAAACTGTCTGAAACAGTGATCTTGTAGTTTGTGTTTTTTTTAATAAAATCATTTATAACCTTAATTATTAGATTTTTGTCATTTTTATTGCACTCTACAACAATATCTCTTGTCTGAATAGCTGAAACACCTTCTTCTAATGTTCTTAAAATCATAGATTCATATCCCTTTTCCTTACTTAAAACATATAGTTTTTCTTTGGCTTTTTCAAAAACGTTATTTACAGCAGATTCTAGCAATATTAGTTGTTTGTTTCTAGCAGATATTTTACTGGCGCCTATTATTTGTCGTTTTATACTTTCGGATTGTTTTTGGGCATTATTGATGATTTTAGAGTATTCTTGTAGTATACTTGAACGTGAAGATTCTAAATTATTTAAAGATTCATTGTATGCAGAATCTATTTTATTGATAAACTCTATCTGGGATTCAGATAAAACCTTATCAATAGTTTGTTCCAAAGGTACAATAGAACTCATTACAGTAAAAGTTCTAGAAAAGGGAATTTTAACCTTTGGTGTTAAATACAAAAGATGATTCAGACGTATAAGAAACCGGTTCGGTTTTTATTAATTATTTGTTATTCTGCCCTGCATGCTTCACAAGTAAATGATCCATCTGCATACAATAGAAAATCAGACCAATCACCACATTCATCACAATATCCAGATACGTTTCGAGGAGAACGTCCTATTTCCCCCCTTATTAGTAACGCTTTTTCAGAAACCACGTCAAATAACTCTGGAGTAACCGCAAGAACATCAGATACTGAAATTATTCCAACTACATTGTTTTTATGGGTTACACCTAGGCGTTTGATATTATGTTGTCTTAAGAGTCTTGCAGCAGAGGTAATGCTTTCGTCACCATTAATTGTTACCAGCTTTTGCATTATATCGGATGCTTTTATTCCCGATGGAATTGAACCTTTTGCAACGGCCTTGGTGACAATATCCCAATCGGTCACTATTCCCAAAGGCACATCATCATTTAAGATAACAATGCTTCCAATTTTAGCTTCACCCATAAGTTTTGATATTGTAATGATATCATCATCAGGTTTTGCGTGAATGATGGGACTATTCATAACATCACTAACCAATATCCTTGTGGTCATTCCAGCATCTTCATCTCGAATATCTTTAGCCATATCAAATCTTTATAATCTGAATTTAATTACTTTTCTGTTATTTCAATAAAATTCTCTTTTAAATCACCTTTCTCGATAGGCAATAATTTACATTGGCCAACAGGCAAAATTCTCACTATTTCATCTATCGATAAACTTTTAAGATGTTCGATTATGTGTCTTGGAAAATCATTTTTAATCGAATAATCTACAAAATCTGCTTTGATTTTTTTTGAGGCTTTAACTACATCCAAACCAGAAGGCAACAAGTTTCTCATACATATTGATCTTTTTTTTACTGCTTGATATGGTCCAACAACAAATAACGACTTGTTATCAATAAATGACAGTCCAATGGCCAACTTGATCTCCAAGTTCTTTACAAAATTTCTTTTTCCCTCTATTACAAATGATCCTTTGGGAAGATATTGTCCTGTGGGAGCACCTTTTTTTATCTGAGAAGGAAGAACCCAATATGCATCAGAGCTTGACAAACCACCTTTCCAGGATCTGCTAAAAGACACTGTTGCTTGGGCAACTTCCAAAATACTTTGAGAAATATCGGTGTTTGAAATATTTGCATTTTGTAATATAAAAAATGGAGACCCATTAACTTCAGCGTGAAATACATAATCGTTTTCTGTAAGAAGTTTTCGTATAATCACAGAATTAGATGTGGCATCTTTTCCGCCTATTGCAAGAAGGCCATCACTTGTAAAAAACCACCTATATTTTTCGTACCATTCTTTATTGGCCAACACCTTAATGCCAGACAAAGGTTTTTTGTCTTTTTTTTGTTTGAGTTTATCTATTTGTTCCGCTATTTTCAATTGAGAGTTTTCAATGGTTATTAAGCCCCTTTCCTTTTCTTTTGCAATGCCAAATAAAGATGAAGAAAGTTTTGGGATATTGAAATTATCTGAATCCAAAGGCAATTTTTCGTCAGCAATTTCCAAAACATATTTTCCTCTAACACTCAATAATTTTGCATTGAATTCAAAAAGGATTTTTTGGAGGATTGGGTTTTCGACACTCATTTTAGCATCCATTTGGCGCATTAATAAAATTGCAAAATCCCTTAGTTTGGCCGATTTTGAGATGACAAGGCTTTTGGCTTTTTCTTGTTCCTCCAAATCATGTTCTAAGAGTTCCAAACGCTTTTCTAAATCAGAATTTTTAGTGGCATCACTATTAACAATAAGATAATTTAAAAATTCATCAACTGCATCGGAATATGAGCTAAAATTCTTAATTTGATTTGAATTAACAGTAGAGGGGATTATAGGGCTAATGT
>JBKJYK010000081.1:0-5216 GCA_046715515.1 Candidatus Nitrosocosmicus sp. | reverse complement strand
ACTATCCCCAATATTTTTAATAACCTTTCCATTGCAATTATTGATTACAGATGACATTGTATTAAGAAATAACGAATAATATTTTCTCAATTTAGGTGGACTAGATATTTTTGAGGTTTGGTTAGTTGAATTAACAATATCAATAATACCTATACAATATTGCTGAGTATAGTTAACGAATTTTATCTGTTCTTTATCATTTGTAAGATTATCATGTCTTGATCTAACATAGTTATAGGTATCTTTATCATAATTTTTACGACTAAAATTTAAAAGTTCCAATTATTTACATACTCTAAGATATACTGCATGAAACTGCTATATATTGTTATTTATTGTGAATTATTAACAAAAACAATACTGACATTGATGAAGTCATAGTAGCCCTGGGCTCCAGCAATACAATCTCACATCATCGTTAGTGAATAGAGTCGTTATTATTGTTAATAGATTTATACATATTTGTCTAATAATATCAGACTATCTTAATAATTGCAATAAAATTCAAAATCGATAACGTATAAGAACAATAAAATACATACATTGTAGTAAATAAATCTGAATTTGTGGGCGTTATAACCATATTATTTGTAGCCTCAATCTATGGCTCATCTTTTACATTAGGTGTATCAAGTGCATTTCCCAAACCTACTGAAATCGGATGCACATCAAGTGGATCGACATACACAATATGTTGTCAAGAGAAATGGTCTGGAGACAAAATATGTATCTGGATTAAAACCTGCACTGTCTGTGACGCCCAAGTTAACTGCTCCACGAACAGTCGTAACGCCGAAGCTTGATACTACACGTCCAAGAGCAACACTGTCGGACCCACAAATAGTCCTAAATCAACAGAACCCGAGGATAATGATGCCGCAGGCAATGTTGGTGTTTTAGATAAATCACCAACACCCACGCCAAATCCTAACAATGACGCCCCCGTTCCAAAGAACAATCAGGCCCTAGAAGATCCACAAACAATTGTTGTTAAAACATAGATTTTGATGTCGGCCTTATTATTCAAGAGATCTATTATAATAAGGCCATCAATCAACAACAAAAATAATGGAATACGCTAACTAATCTAAGAATATCTCTTATTTCTTATTTGTGGGATCTTCTATAACACCTTTTTTTGGAAAAAATATCCAAATTATACACCCTTTATTTGGAATCACATTACACTTTGTTAACACCGGATACCATATTTGACTACCAGTCTTAGATTTTTTCTCTTGATCGATTTTAGGAAACGGACTAAGAGCGTGATAATTTTTATTCATAATGAATTTCAGAATTTCATTTTCTTGACAAGTAATTCTTTTATATCAAAGATTGATCAAATAATATCAAATATTATCGTAGTAACCGTAGTATCGTTGTTTTGGGATTGTATAATAAAGTAAACTATTGTTTTTTATTATTCTTGCAATATGGAGTATGACTAAAGAGATCGAACCTATCCCCACTAAAAGAACAATTCTTGCAAATCCATTTACCACTATGAGGATGTGTTTTATAAGCTATTTCATAAATGTCGGGCTGGTTTAGACCAGTTTTGATATCTTTATCGTTAAAGTCTGATAGTTTTTCTTTTACTGCGTGACCACTTTCATTCTTTATTTTCCCCGGATCAATGAAATTTGAAATATTTGGTTCTCTGTCAATATTCTGGCGGAGTAACAGGAATTATCGACCGATTAGAAGAAGCTGGGTATGTAAGGAGGGTTAATGATCCCAGAGATAGGCGACGAACTATTATCGAGCCTACCAGAAATAAGAAATTGGACAGTAAACTTCAAGTGATTTTCATGCCTCTGCATGAAAGAACACACATGCTTCTGTCTTCTTACTCTGATAGTGAATTGACTTTTCTGATCGATGTAACTACAAAATTAATAGATCAGATCAGTGAAGAATCAAAAAGAATACGTGATCTATAGAGTAAGTTAGGAAAGCCATAAAAATAGTAAATAAAAAAGTTTGAATGAATAACAAATATTAATCTACTAATGGTAACAGCCCGAATTTGATGCCATCTGATCTATCCTGTTCCTTCGCATAGACAATATTATATGTACATACAATAATACGAATAACGAATATCAGGGTTTGTTAAGACAATTCTGCAATATGTTACAGTAATTTTTTTTCTTAATAGAACAATAACCTGATAAAACTAAAATACTAAATAAATCGGACGAAGCTTGGGACTCGAAGCCCCTATCATAAAAAACAGGAGTCTATTTTATGCATGTATTAAATGAAGAAGACGAGTTGGGATTTGAACCCGTTTCTTGCATTCACGGGTTTACATCGAAGTATCCTTGGTAATGATGCTACTCACACATATGTTTTTGATAGAATGGGTTGGGTACGTTTCCAAGAAAACAGAGAACCACGGGTTAAAAGCGGGCCAGGAGGGACTAGTAACAAATTTGACTAGAATCTTGGGTGCAGTCCAATTGATATGCATATTTAAATGGTAATAGAGGCGCATTGAAAATGCATGAAAATATTTCAAAAGCGTGATCTATGTTTCTAATTCTTATTTCAATGAAATATATAATTCTCAACGAGAAAAGAATATCAAAATTATTTGGTAATGACATCAGCATACCCTAGAGTTTATTAAAAAAGTCCATATCTACTAAAATGAGTTTATTATCATTAGCAAGTTCCTTTAGCTCTTCGAATAAGCTCTCCCCTTCTTGGTAACTCTCTGATGTTGCATCAGATAACCAAAACTTTCTTTTAACCACTGGTTGGTCCTTGTATCGCTCATTCACATATTGTTCCAATTGACCAAATTGAAGAATACATAAATCATAACACAAACCAATTCCTGTATCTGTTTCCAAAGTAGGTCTAGTACTAAACAAATTACCATATTCTATAGGGTCAACCAGAAACAAACTCACATGATTATTCTTGTGCCATCTCATAAAGTTTGAAGCAGATCCGTAATTATTAGCCTTATCAAGCTTCATTCGATTTTTTGGCATGATCAAGAATCTATATCTTTTATCATTCTCTTCACTAAACTTTAAATTCTCAATTAGTGCTGCATGATAATTTAATAAATTATAAGGGTTTTCACAATTATGTGCATTCCAAAACTCGCCTGGAGGAAGAAATGAAGCAGCTATATATTTTTTAGTCTCCTTAAACAAGACCTCGTATAAGATGTCTGTGGTAATATTACTTAATTCTAAACCATTGGCTGACATGATTCCATAAAGACTATGAATAGTATTCTCGGCTCTTTTTTTACAAAATCTTAACAAAGGTTTTCTTAATTTAGAATTAACTTTCATAGTAGTCAAAATTTTTGAGATATCAAGATTAGAATTCAAAGAAATCATATTCCCATATTCATTCTCCCTGTATAGAGAAAATACTTTTTCTCCATTTTCCTGATGCTTTATAAAGACGTCTCCCATCTCTTTTATTTCATCCTTAATTTCTACGGATGATGGTAATTCTCTAATAACTTGGTATGCACTATCAGAAACTAGAATTTGATCTTCATTTGCAAGATCCATAATTCTTTTTGTTATTACAAGATTTATTCCCCAAGGTGCAAGCTCTGCATGCACTCCATCTTTGAAGTATTGTGGATTTCCCGCTCCTATTCCTATTCTTACATGTAACTCTTTTTCATAAAAATCTCCTGTATTAATAGAAGGTCCTCTACGTAGTGATTTATTATATTCATTTTTCTCTTTATGTATTAGAATTGCCAATTCTCGAGCATCGTCATAGTTCGAGAATACTAATAACATCCCATCTCCAGTAAATGATTTATAAGATGCACAATGATTAGTTAAAAAGTTCTCAATAATACGAACAATCAATTCTATTTTCTTAAGTTGATCTTCTGGAGGTATTTTGGAGATAGATGAGCCTACGATATCGACAAAAAAGAACCACACTTGTCCCAAGTGAATTCTAAAAAATACATGTAATATATCTTTTAAGTCCTTATAATAAATGGACTATTTTTTTTCAAAACCAATGTCATTCGGACACATATTTATCACAAGTTGAATCCTTGGACATTAGGTTCCTAGTGATAGTAGTAGGTTCTATGGCATAATACAAGTATTAACTATATCAAAATAAAAAATTTTAGAGGAAAAATGATTTTAATTCTCTGGTGTTTCTATTTTGATATTTTCATGTTTGTTTTGACCGAATAACTGACATACAACAACATAGAAAATCTAGCTTGTAGCAGAGCGTATCAGCTATTTCATTTTTAAATCGTTGCAGACTATATCTATGGTTACAAGAAAGGAAAAGGAAGACAGGTTGCCAGTGTCAATTGCTGTGATTGAGTGGCCGATTATACGATTAAATAATAAGTTTACTAAATTTCTCAAAATGAATAGTTTCTAGATAAATAATAAATACATTCGTCAGGACCGTCCAATCGTCCATTTTTTGTCTTATATGGAAAAGGACTATTCCTGTGCTCAAAAATACTAGCTATTTGATTACTTTTACAATAACGTTGGGCGATGGTATTGACGGTTTTTTACCAAGTATCGTCAAACTTTTGCACGGATGTTCTTTCATCAAATGAATATCACCGGTTAAAGAACGCTTTTCACATTCGAAACTGTCTGGTACCTGTTCCCTCAGAACCCCATTCATCTAAAAAGTTGTTATCGCTATCAAGTTTTGAGTCCATTTATCAAATCGGTAACGTAAAGATTTTTCTCAGAATCTATGGCAATCCCTGTTGGTAATACAAATTGTCCTATAGATGTAACATTGGACCCAAACTTACCGAGAAAAGTACCGTTGTTATCAAACTTTTGGATACGGCTTAATAGATAATCAACCACATATACAAAATCATCAGAATCAATGGCAATCCCTAAAGGTACATTGAACTGTCCGTCACCCTTTCTATAAGAACCACATTCTCTTACAAATTGATAAGATTCTTCCTTCGGTTTAGATCTTTTAAACTTAGAATAGTAATATACTAGTTAGCAATGAATTAACATCGTCTATTTAGATGTTTGAACGTTACTTAGAAGAAATAAGGTGTGTCACTTTATACACAAAAAGTGAGATAATTAACCAAATATATTCTATGTATGGTAAAATATCTTTATAAAGATTTGATGAATTTGTATTAAGAAAAGCAAGTTTTTCTTAGTTGTGAAATCTTAATAATTCAGTAATTGAGATTTGATATC
>JBKJYK010000080.1:0-15128 GCA_046715515.1 Candidatus Nitrosocosmicus sp. | reverse complement strand
GATATAGTAACCGCCATTATAAATGTAAATGGTTAAACCAATAGTTAACCATTTAAAGTTTTGTTTATGATAATGGTTATTTAATGAATAATGAGAAAAACAGAGGTGTTTTTGGAATACACCATGTCACAGCTATAACCGGTGATCCTAATAAAAATATAGATTTTTATTCAAATTATCTTGGGCTTCGGTTTGTAAAACTAACAGTAAATCAAGACGATCCATCCTCCTATCATCTTTATTATGGAGACGATCTTGGCAGACCCGGCACATGCCTCACTTTTTTTCATTGGCCATCATTATCCAAAGGACATCATGGAAATAGTGAGGTAAGTGCAACCTCTTTTCTCATTCCAAAAAACTCTATAGACTATTGGATAGAGCGATTAAATGCCAAACAAATAGAGTTTAGTGGGCCTCACAAACGTTTTGGCAATGAACAGGCAATAACACTAAAGGACCCAGACGGGCTACAGATAGAATTATTAGCACATGATTCTGCAGAAGAGAAAAACCCTAAATTATGGAAAGAAAGTCCAGTTCCAGCCGAGTTTGCCATACGGAGACTTTATTCTGTAACCCTAGCAGAGGAAGGATACGAGCGCACCGCATCTGTTTTAACAGATCAACTAGGATTTATGCCTACCCATCATGATGGAAATCGATTTCGATACGAAATACCAAATGCACAAGCAAACACTCATGAAGAAGAAAAAGAAATAGCAGGGGCTAGTATAGTGGATGTCATCTGTGTACCATATACTCAAAAGGCGAATATAGGGATTGGATCAGTTCACCATGTTGCGTGGAGAACACCTACTGATGCACAACAATATACCCTACGTCAAGCTATAGTCAATGCAGGCCTAAATACATCACCAGTTATTGACAGGTTTTACTTCCATTCGGTATACTTTCGTGAACCAGGGGGGATACTTTTTGAAATTGCTACAAATGGTCCGGGATTTACTGTTGACGAAAAAGCAGAAGAACTTGGCACCCACCTTGTCCTGCCACCATGGTACGAGCCTTATCGTAAAGACCTCGAGAAAACCCTTCCCCCAGTACACAGACTAAATAAAAAAGGTGCAGCTCAGTAACCTATTGAAAGGGGGATAATAAAGAGTTTAGCCGCATTTGCGTTGTGGGACGTTTTGCTTTCCTAAGTTCCGCTCAGCTCAATAATCTTGTGAACATCTAATAATTTTGAAATTTGCTGGTGAATCTATTACTTCCTTCCAAAAAGGGAGAAGGAGAAGCATGTATAAAGAAGAATAGGAAGAAGAAATACAAAATAAAATATGTGGACAAAAAATGTTCATTCCATGATTATCTTTATTTTTATCCTATATAAATAACCAAATCCCCCATAGTCATCTCAAAATTAACATTTTCATATCTTCGTCTTCAAGATGAAAGTCCAAAACCCGACTGTTTTCAAGTATTCTATCCCAATTGGAGGATTTGGGGATAACCCCAAGACCATGCTGTAGGCTCCATCGGATAAGAATTTGTGCTGGTGTTTTGTCATATTTCCTGGATACCCTTTCAAGGCTTGGATGACCAAGATTTTTCCTTCTCGTTAACGGACTATAGGCTACAACGTGAATTTTGTTATTCTCACAAAAACGCAACAGGTTCTTTTGATATAAGAAAAGATGAAATTCAACATGATTTATTGCAGGCACTGTTTCTGATGTTTTCAGGGTTTCGTGCAGTTCACTCAAGTGGTAATTGCTTAAGCCAATTGCCCCGGATTTGCCGTCTTTTAGTACCTTAATCTTAGCCTTCCATGTTTCAACAAATTTCCTTGGAACTGGCAAGTGAATAAGATAAACATCAACGTACTGCCGGTTTAGGCGTCGCAAACTACCTTCAAATGCCCTTAAGGTTAGATCATATCCATGGTCGCTGTTCCAGACCTTTGTGGTGACAAAAATCTCATCCCGTGGGATTCCGCTTTCTGCTACTGCCCTTCCAACATCACATTCATTACCATATAACTTTGCTGTATCGATATGTCATATCCAATGCTCAATGCATACTTTATATCTTTAAATGTCGTTTCCCCAGCGGGAGATTGGTAAACCCTCTAATCCCAGGTTAGGCATTTCGACTCCATTATTTAATCGGGTTTTACAATCAAAGTACAATGGTATTTAGTATAATAGCATCCTGATTACTTAATTAACTCTATGGGAGGTGACTAATGCCAAAAAAAATACATTGTACGTATCAATAAAATATCCAATTTAATAAATAGTAATGGCATTGTTTCGTGGTATTGTCCCCCTAAATATATTGATTCGCTAAAACTTTTGTCTTTAACCTAACATGTTATAATATATCCAAAAGAGATCTATTTGATTTAAGCAATGGAAGGAAAATATTCTTGGAAAATGTTTAGGGGAGACCCAATGAGGACAGGAGCGTCATCTTCCAGTTTATCAAAAAACCCGCATTTCCAATGGGTATTAGAGCTAGGTCCGCTTATTGCGTCACCTGTAGCCGATAACGATGTTGTTTATGCTTCAACTATCACAGGAAGGGTTTTTGCAATACAAATACACCAAAGGCAAATCAAATGGCACTCAAATATTGGCAGCCCCATTGTATCCACACCATTGATTCAAAATAATGTGCTGATAACCGCCACATTTGACTCGTGGATAAGGGAAACAAAATTTCTTGGTAAAAATTTAGTTTTGGCACTAGATGCGAATACTGGAGAGCAAATATGGAAACTTGAAACTGATGGGGAGGTGTTTTCCACACCAGTCATAGCACAAGACTTGATAATAGTAGGAACTATGAATAAAAATCTACAGGCAATGGATATGTTTGGAAATTTAAAATGGACATTTAAAACTCAAGGGGAAGTATGGTCATCACCATCCTTCAATGGAGACCTAATATTCGCGGGGTCCGACGATGGTTATCTATACTGTTTGAATTTGGATGGCGGGTTGCAATGGAAAACCAAACTAAATGGTAAAATCAGGTCATCTTCACCCTGCCTATCAGAGGACAACCCCAATATACTGTTTATAGGAACCCAGAATGGTGCAATGTACTGTTTGAATCAACTGGACGGATCCGTTAGGTGGGAATACCAAATTACCAAGCCCATATCCAGTTCTCCTGCAACCATAAAAGACAGGGTATTCTTTGCAGCATCGGACCAAAAGATATACTGTTTTGATTGTGAGACTGGAATGAAAGCATGGGAATTTATGGCAGGGGATAGGATATGGTCCTCACCAGCCATATCAATAAAAGATAGGACACTGTTTTTTGGTTCCTTGGATTCCTATATCTATGGTTTAGATATTGAGACAGGTAGGCAAACATGGAAATTTCCCACCATGGATATGATTGACTCATCCCCTTGTATTGCCAATGATATGCTCTTTTTAGGTGGGAGGGATGGCTTATTGTATGCATTTGGAGAACACAATAGGGCGCCCTAAATAGCTGGGACAGAGTAATAACGGGCAAGACGATCTTAATATTCTATAGTTCCCTTTTTAGTAACCACATCTTTGATCAATAGAAAATTTCAGGTAATAGTTATTGATATCGATATTAGTGTGGATATCGATTTTTGATCACAAACCCCCCTTGAAGCAGGTAGGGCAGAAAACAGGGTTTAATGTGCCAAAACTTAAGGATTAAAATGGCAGGGCACCAGATTAATGAAAGAAACATTGCCAAATAAAGGCAAATTTTAATGAAACAAGATAGGCAATTCAATTATTTAGGTATTCGAAAATTGATTTTGCTAGCTATAGATTTCAGAAACACTAGCTGCGAGTGTCATGAAAGTTTATAGCTCTGTATAAGGCTACAATAGATGCTGCGTTTAATATCTTTCCTTCTAAAAGTAATTGCCTGATTTCATTTATCTTCATTATGGCAACATCTATTTTTTCCATTATCCCTAGGGATTGCTCCTGTTCCTTAACCATGTCATATCCAACAAAAATATTCCCTTTCTGCTCAAACATACTATAGTCTGGAGTGTAGGTTCCAATTGGTGTAACAACTTTTGCAGTGTAACCTGTTTCTTCCGCAAGTTCCCTTAGTGCAGCCTGTTTTGGGGATTCACCTTCATCAATGTAACCTGAAGGCACCTCAATCTGAACAGAGTCCACAACATGTCTATAGCTTTTGATTACCAAAATCTCATCATCCGAAACAAAAGGAACTATGGTAGAATAGTCCTTTCTTACTCCCCTAATGTACTTTTTCTCATTGCCATTTATATTAAGAGTATCTTCATACAAATGGATGAAATAGTTAGAATAAACCTTTGTGGTAGAAACCAATTTCCAGTCTTTTGGCGCATTATTCAATTGCATATACATATCCATTCTTTATTGTAGAATAATAATATCCCCCAATGCAATATATTGCTTGGATAGTTACACTTGTTGTATAATATAACAACATGCTATTCATACAAAATAATTTGCAAGATCAGCAAAACGGTCGGAAAATAAAATATCCAAGATACTTAAACCCAAAGTGTATGTTATGTTTGTATCATGTGGCAGAATCACTCAAATAAACAAATATTTTTTTATGTAGGCTCCATTAAACAGATAACACGGTAAAAAAGTGGATACACAGAACATCATACAACTTGACGATTTGGCAAAGGCTAAAGTGGTACAAATGATTTTAGATAAAAAAACAGAAGAAGCGTTACAGAGCCTTAGCGCATATTATAAAGTCAATCCACCCCATATTGTTGTTGGGACCATTAAAGGAAAAAGAAGAACGGTATATGCGGTTTATGTCCAAGGGGAGAGAAAAATATATTGCATAAATTCGGATATATACTATAATCCATTTGTAATACTGCATGAGTTTTACCATCACATAAGGACAACTGGTGGCATTCACAAAGGATCAGAAAAACATGCCAACAGGTATGCAAAAGGTTTCATAGAGTCATATAATAAAACAATAGATAGCATAATCAACCATAACTAGAAAAAAACAGATTTAAAAAAAACAAATGATTAGGGATACTGTGTATCCTGAATCTTTTATCAGGGCTAGCTAAAACCACACTGTATACAGTTATAAAGAAACAGTGAAATGGACAATGGCTTTCGAATATAACCAAGGAATTTGTTTACCATTGTTCTTCTATGGATATTTAGATGACTTTGTCCTACAACAGGAAGAAAATCAACATCATACTTTGGAATATTTTCCAAGGGCGACATAACGGAGGTTTTCTTAAATTCCCATTGCTTGTTGTATTTGTGCAGTTTTTAATCACAAAATAGTAATACAGCCCGCTATTGTATAGTAATACTGATGTTTTAAGGTCAGCTACTCAAACAAATAACAATCCGGTGCTTTCTGAAATCAATCATAAAATAAAAAATAAAGAAAACTAGAAGAAAATATAAAATGTTTTTTATTATATTATTGCCATTTATTTAACAGGCTTAACCATATTTTCTCAAGAAATCTAGTGTCCTTTTCCATGCATCAGCGGTTTCTTTTGGGGCGAAATTGTCATTAGAGGGATTTGCAAAGGCATATCCAATACCTGGATAGATAGATTTCATTTGTTATTCCATTCTCATTCAAGGCTTTTTGAAACTGTTTTACTGAATCAACAGGAACTGCCCTATCTTTATCACCAAATATCCCCAGCAAAGGCCATCTTATTTTAGAGTTTTAGCGTCATTTGTCAATGGGACTCCACAGTATATCACGCTGGTAGAAAGAGGATGATCTTTGCTATTGAGGGCTAGTTGTAAAGACTGACCACCACCAAAACACCATCCTAATGATGCTATCCTTGATGCATTTACGTTATCCAGGGAACCAAGATATCCTACTGCTGAATTCATATTCTCTATGTAAACATGCGGGTTTTCTCTGATCATCGATGTTAATTCCCCTGACCGATTCAGATCTGTAGTAATTCCCCTTGAAAAAGATCAACTGTCAATACAACATACCCTTGCTGGGCAAGGATGTTTGCCGAATCTTGGATGTAATCATCCAAGCCCTTATACTCATGTATCATCACAATTGCAGGAAGCCTTTTCTCTTGTTTAGTTGGATTTGATGATGGATATACAAGGTAACCAGTAGTGTTTTAAAGGTAGTTAATAGTTATGTTCTCTAATGCACTAGTGTTCGCTTCAGTATCATTATTGCCCAAACTTGCCAATGTCATTGTTGCTGTTGCAGTTGTCTTTTGGGCATATGTCGATTGGGTGTTTAATGTGTATGAGGAGGGCATGATGAAAATTAATAATAATACTATAACCAGTTGTTTCATAGCATAGCATAGACTAGTCTTAATCTTACTTTTAACTATTTAGTGTCAGTATTTCTTATGCCCAATAACGGTTATAATTATTTATGCAAATAATTGCTTTAAAATTTAACATCACAACAGGTTTTTGTTTGAGACATTGTTGAGGTAAACTAGTGATTGGTATAAACTAACCTAGTTACACCATGACTGGATGCATAAAAAACTGCCATTTTCAGCACTTGATTTGTTTTTTGATAATAACGCCATATTTCTCAAATACCAATCTCTTTATCCTTTTTTTCCAACAAGGTTTTCCTCAATTTTATTGGGATGTCATAATAAGCAGCCAAAGCTATTGCATCGGATGCGCGATAATTTCTCAATATCAAAATTTCTTTTTTTCTGTTTTGAAAATACAGATTAGCACGTAAAAGGGTTTCACTTTGGTATATTCTCACCTCTAGTAAAAGCAAATCATGCATAACAGCTATTTCTTCAACCAAATTATATATTGTGGGTATGGTATTTTTTTGTCCTTGTTGAAAAAGAGCAATATGCTGTGCCACCTCACCAGAGAAGGCAACAATTGGGAAGTCCACGCCATCGATGGATTTGAGAACAATAGCACCCTCCAACCCCATAGAATCTAGAAATCCAATGTTGTTTATTCTAGCTTCCACATAGTCTGCATTATCTTCTGGAAATAAACGATCTGACATCTTATTTACCCCATATTTATAATCACCCAATTAGGGATAAAGGTTCTTAGGTCACGTTTGTAGAAATCAGCCTTACGAAGTATAATACCAACAACAATAAAAATTAAATTAATTTCAAGTCTGGCAATAACACTATTTTCAAAGATGAACTTGCCCAAAGATATTCGGCCCAAATTATGAATTAACTTGTATAACATTATTTATATGGTTGTTCATTGTTTCAAAACAACTATTGCCAAATTTAAGGAACAGCGCAAAAGTAATTTTGTGATGTTTCATAAATGCAAGTTCTAGATAACAACATAAATAATTGAGTTACACAAAACCTTTTGGTAGAAAATCGTTCAACTATTTAATGAAACTGGAAGGATTAACAAACAATGTGGCTATGTTGAAATGTTCGGTGGCATGTAATCTGTCACTATTGAACCATGATGAAGAATCATTAGCCACTCACTTTTGACTTTTTTGAATAAATTTGTAGCAAGTATCCCAGATTTAATGGCATATTCACCCACCGCCGTACTCTCGACATTTTCCAAACAAACTACAACTGCAATGTCACCAAATATCTGTATCTTGGTATTTGTTATCAAAAACTTTACTCTGGTGGTATTTTGGAATATTGTTATCCAGCTTTCACGTATTGCTAGCCACCCAGTAATCAAATCCCAACCTGGATGAATACATATAACACCATCACCATGTTCCCAGATTTTGTCCATTTCTCCTATAGATAAACCCTGAAACGCCCTATAGAATCTGTTGTTGATGTCTTCCATCACATCGTTTCATAGTACAAGGTAATAACATATTATTGTATATCTACTGCTATAGAAGATGCCTAAAGAATCAGGTATTGCCAAATCAATAGGAGAGCAGACAGAAGAGGATATGAAAGATGCAGATAAATTGCTATACAATTACTTGAGTACAGGAAAGAAGGTTTCAAAGGCCGAAGCCAGTTATAGAGAACAACAACAAAACAAACACCATAGCCAATTTTATAGTAAACAATCTTCTTGTGACAAGTGTAAATTCAATTTGCCTGCTGAGCAATTGTGTCATATTGTAGAAGGTCATGTCAATAATGAGAAAGGGATTTCAAAATATTTTTCCCCAAAAGGTCATGGCATGTTACCGGGGGATATTGTCTGGGATTTTATGAAAAAAGGCGGAGAAAAACTAGATTATAAATCAGGTCGTGTGATAAACGAGGCTACAGAAGGTTTCAAATGCAAAGATTGCAAATACTATATGTATTCTCATAGGTGTTTGCTGGTAAAAGGCACATTGGAGCCAGAAATGAGTTGCGCATTCATTGTAAAAATGGGCAACGGAATTGAAGTATAATAAATGAAATTCAAATTCTTACACCATATTATCCGCAAGAACAGTTTTAGAAACACAAATGCAGGTATATACACCCTACAATTGATATTTGCATATTAGCATTCAATGCAAAACATTGATTGAAAAATAATATTGGAGATATGCCTTTTTAGGAGAAATCATTTTTAATTTGATAAATATCCATTATAGGCAAAACAAAAGACGGCAAAGTAAACTGAACCATCTTTTAATTAACAATTGAGCAATTACCCAGATTCGGGCTAATTGTCACATTCTTTGTTGCAGAAATGCTTATATTTATTTTAGATAATGGTAGTTCCAGAACAATATATTGAATAAAAATTATTGTAAGACAGTAGGTAAAATAAAAATATTCTCAAATAACAAAATAATGACAAAGTTTCTTTTTTCGTTTCTTTTTATCTCGATTTTAACAGCCTCTTTGGTTTTGAGTAAAGATGTTCATGCGGCTGGAAGGTTGGATGTGTATGTCCATGTGAACGGCCCAGGTGAGGTGTGTGTAAGGTCGGTTGGTGAGGACCTAGGATGCAAAACTGCCAATGGCCCGGACATGCTAAAATTCAAGTTCAGCGAAGATCAAGTCGATATAGGAGATACGTTTGAAGTCTGTTTTGACGGGAACTGTATTGTAGGATCAAACAATCCGGAAATAAAGCCCGAGGAAGTATACTTTACAGAACCAGGCATAGGAGCCAATAACCCCGGAATCGTGCTCCCAAACAGTGACAACAGCGCAGCAACAGGAGGGGGAGCCAATAACAACGCCGGAACCGTGCTCCCAAACAGTGACAACAGCGCAGCAACAGGAGGGGGAGCCAATAAAAGCACCATTGATACTTGGCAGTTAACAGTCAATATGATAAATCCCCCTATTGGTATAAACAATTTCTATGTTTATGTTACAGGTCCAGATGGAAACACCGAAAGCGCTAGTGGGTTATGGAACGACCATATACTGAGTGAGAATAATACTAATAATGCAACCGCAGTTATGGACATGTCACCAGGTGAAATACCAGTGGGAGAAAAGTTTAGGATTTGTCCAAATTATGATTTTATAGGGTCGGCAATAACAAACTCGCCCTGCATTTGGTTTACCCATAGCAGCAATGGCAACATGCAAGTGACTGTAAGTATAACATAATCAAACTTTTTTTGAAAAATATGGACACACAGATCCATTGGGAGACAAGGTATAGACAACCAAAAAAAAACAATTCAAGGGTAAAAACTAATGAATGCTAAAGATTATGTTTTGCCCCGGTTCCTTTTTGCATTGTCAATTATCCGTTCTGCTAGTTGTTCTGACTCAAGAGCATGAGATACTGTCCATCTATTATTTGGGTTAACAAGTTGTTTTAAAGACTTTATTCCAGCGTTTACAAGGGCCAGAGATCTAATGCGACCAATTTCCTGTATCCTGCACAGTTCCAAAAGTTCGTCTTTTACCATTCCAGCACTGATCCTTTTTGATAAAATTAAAAGCATGTTGGTAATTTCAACAAACGATGCCGTGTTGTTGTTTAGGAGAACTTTAGCGATACTCAATGTTGCCCCCACTAACCAGTCCATATTTTCCTGAAGAGCTGCAAAATCCCCTCGCCCAAATCTAGGATACAAAGATTCAAAGTTAGCCCGGTACTCAATGTCATCCATATTTAGTTTGCCATAAAACGCCATCGAGGTGCAAAGGTACTTTCGCTCATCTTCAGTCAGTTTTTGTTGCAAATACATTGCTTGATTTACCATTATCTCCCCAATGTGGTCCATAATGAATTCATTTTCATCATCTTTTCTTTTTGTAGTTTTACACAGGTTTTGGAACTCCTTTGCATGCATTAATGTGTGAATAAAAGATAAGACTGTGATTTTTCTTGGAGTATCCACCCTTAAAAAAAAACCTGATGAGCAGAGATTTGTCTTTGAGAAGTAAGACTCGGATGCAAGAAGCATATTACGTATAAGAAATCCGGTACGGGGATTCAAATAGTATCTTATTGTTTCATAGCCAAGTTGGGTAATACAAAATGCCGCACTTAATTGATTATCCTTTAAAGCAGCATTAACTTGTTTATCACCGCCTTCCGCATATTTTCCAAAAATATCCGCCCCTTTTCTGAAATTACTGCTATCCGCATCGGTGCTTGATGGATTAGATCCGTTGCAAATAGAAATCATATCCATATTAAAAAGTTGTTTTAGGTAACTGCGAATGTCAATTTTAAAGCCACATGAGAAATAGAAACTGTTTTTGAAAAAATTATCAATGTCTTTGACAGTTGTGTATTTTTGCCCAATATCGGCATTTCTTTTTATTATGGACAATGTTTGAAACACCAGTTTATCAAGTGTGAACTGACTTTCCACCTTTTCTAAGGGCCTTGAGATAAATTGGAGGGCAGACTTGATTGATGAAGACATAATCAATGCCCTGCCTCGTGTTTCAAAACCAGGCCTGCCCGCCCTCCCACATCCATTTAGAAAATCCCTTTTTGTCATCGCCTGTTTGCTTATGCCGTTCCAAAATGACAGCGAGTCGAAAATCACCAAAGTCGCTGGCAAATTGACACCGGCAATAAGGGTTGTCGTACTCAAAAGGATTTTAATTTTACCGGATTTATAGGCGTCTTCGACCAGTTTCCTTTTTTGTAAATCAAGACCGGCATGATGAAAAGCCACCCCATTAATCATGGCAGCGATTAGTTTTTCATCTTTTAATCTCATCTTTGAAATATATTTATTCTCAATTTCTTTAATGTCTAATGTGGAAAGGTAATTACAAAAATTCCTTGAGTTATGCATGGAAAACGCCAATTTTGAAGCAATAGACTCTGTGCTTGCTCTATCTGTGGTAAAAATCAGGATTTGTCCGTTTTCTTTAATTGTTTGCTCTGATAAAAACCACAAAGGGTCATCAACATTGTCTGCCCTTTGAGTATACTGCAGAGTGTTGTGAACAGACTGAAGTAACCGTGTTTCAATCCCATCTGCTCCAGGCACACTTTTATTCCGTGTCGAGACTGCGTTTGCAGAATTGTTGTTGCTATTGGTAGTGGTGGGGGTATATGTAGTTGGCTGCTCCCCATCCATGGTGGAGTTCATCAAGCAAATATTTTGAATGGCATCATTAACCGCATTGAGACTGCCATATTTAATAAGAATTTCCCTAGGCTTAAGACCACTTTTGATTATTTTGTTTTCGGTCAAATCAGTCAGGGATTTGGCCTGATTGTTGTTTTTCCTTTTGCCCGCGCCGCTACTTCCCCCATAGATAGCAAATCCAACCTCTAAATCAACAGGCCGCCAATTGCTAGTGCCATATTTTGCATTGATCCACTTTGCAACATTCTCAACATTTGGCAGTACCGCACTCAGCATGAGGATTCTAATTTTTTTGTCAAAAAGGGAAATGACTTTTGTAATCGAAGATTCAAGTGTAGGTCCCCTCTCTGCATCGCTTATCATGTGCGCCTCATCGACTACCAGCAAACCTACCTTTTTTAACCAGCCATTAACAAAGCGGAAATTATTTAACACAGAATCGAATTTTTCATAGGTCATGGAAACTATATCAAATTTTGAGTAATCAATATTGTCTTTTGTTTCATCAGGGTTTGCCGATGATATACACGACCATCCATATTTACCGTAATACTCAAAATCTTGTCTTTTTTCTTCGGCTATTGCTTTATATGGAGAAATATATACAACTTTTTGTCCTTTTTTTAGAGCGTCAACAATACGCAGTTGTGCGAGTGCTGTTTTTCCTGTCCCTGTGTTTGTGGCAACGATGTAATTAAAAGAATATTGGATAAAGTCTTTACTCAGTATTTCTTTTTGGGCACCATTAAAATCTGAAAACCCGTCTACAGAAATTAGATAATCTATGGCTTCAGGATGAATAGTATGCATATAAAAAGATCGATAAGATTATACCAACACATATTTTTTAGTTTAATGCAATGCTTGCCTTGGCTTGTGTTCATTGTGGATTTAAGGCTAATTAGACAAGATAAGCCACTGCTATGGTGTTTCTTTTGATTTTTTTAGTTGTCGCCTGAAAATATTCCCAACCAATGGGTTTATAGCATATGGAATTGTGTGTTTTAACCAAACACCCGCCCTCACATAAAAGGGAACCATTATCTCAAGTCGAGGAGAGTTTGCTGCTGCAAGAATAGCTTCTGACACCTTTTCCGGTTTAAGCATAAAGAGAGTATAGTTAGGGACATGGTCTCCGAATGACACATTACTGAAAAAGTTGGTCTTTACGCCTATAGGACTCACCACAGTTATGCCCACACCAGTCCCATGCAATTCATGATGCAACGATTCGGAGAATCCCAGCATGGCGTATTTTGATGCACAATACGCCGCCAGTCCGGCAACACCAAAGCTAGCCGCAACAGAGGCAACATTAACTATATGTCCCGATTTTCTTGAGAGCATGGAATCCAAAAACATTTTTGTGCAATATATCATGCCCATGTAATTTGTGAATATAACTGATTCGATTTGTTCGATGGTTTGGGTTTGTACTTTACCATAAATCCCAAACCCCGCATTATTAACCAAAACATCAATAAATCCAAATTTCTCAAGCAGATCTCTACCCATACTGACAACTTCCGCTTTTTTTGATACGTCACAAGGATAGACAGATGTTTCACATGTAAAGTTTATTTTTAACGATTTTTCCAGTTCTTCTAGTTTTGGTTTGGACCTGGCTACCAGTATAATTGTTTTTGCACGATTTTTTGCAAAATCAATTGCTGTTTGCCGCCCAATTCCGGAGGATGCGCCTGTTATCAACACAACCTTTCCTTTGAATTTGTTTCCGCTATCACTTTTCTTTTTTATGCCCAAACTGATGCAAACCTAACATGCACAAAAAAACAATAAATCAACTGACTATATCTTTGTTTTTAAAATTCTGACCAGACGATACAGGCAATGAAAAGCAACATCATCATTACATCACCATCTCCCTCCACAACAACAACTGTGGTGTTGTAGATGAAAGCAGCAGATGATACCACAAATTGCTATACCAACTATCAACAAATAGAAATTGGCGAAATAAACCTTTTTTAACACATGACAAAATTAATATGATTTTATTCTCTTGCAGTATATCCAAACTCCACAATAAAAAAATGTGTTTACGGCATAGTGATCTTTACCTTAATGGATTGCGCCGTTGTGCCCAGTCTATAATTGAACCATCGTATACCCGTACATTATCAAATCCCGCCTGTTTTAATTGCAAATATTTGTGAGATGCCCTGATCCCAGCATGACAGTAACATATAACCTCCTTGTCGGTGGTAATGCCTTTCTCTTCAAAATCTTTCCTTAACACTTCTTTTTCTTTAATCATGTGTCCATAATCGCCCAACCCGTCTTCCCAATTGTGCAAGATTGATCCCGGAATCCTCGCCTGAAAATGCTCCTGGGGAGTCCTTGCATCAACTATTATAACATTTGGATCATTTTGTTTTTCCTTTACTATCTGCTCATCTGCCCTTGTTGTATGATTTATTTTTGCGACAAATTTAACATTCATATCAATTGTCGAGTCTTTTGCTTTAGGATAGGGAGTAGTGGCATCAACGGAATGTTTTGTAGTGATTGGCAAACCGGCTTTTTGCCATTTGCAGTATCCCACATCCAAAAGGTTTACGTCTGAATGCCCATAATATATCAATGTCCAGACTATTCTCGCAGCAGAGGGATCAGGGTATTCACCGTAGACCACAACGGTCTTAGAGTCATCAATGCCAAGGTTGCTGAAGACCTTCTCTGCTCTTTGAGGGAGCATAACCAAGTTAGAGCCGTTATCGTCGATAAAAATAACTTGTTCAATATCCAGAGGCAGTGCATTTTTAATATGTCCAAACCCATAAGGCATCAATCCCCTCCCATCTATAATTACAACATTTGGATCATTCAAATGGGACAAAAGCCAATTTGCATCTACAGTTACCGTCATGTAAAATAATCAGGATTGGTTTTGTTTAAAGATATTATATTTCTTTAAGACCCTATAGAAATCGTAATACACAGGACGACACATATAGTTTGCAACCTGTCTCAATCGATAAACAAGCTTGAATTTTTAAGGAATTTTCCATTTTCCAATCCAAGAGTCAACCAGGAAATGGTATCAGAGGAGATATGCAATGCCTTTAATTCAGGCTATAGACACATCATCTTGGAAGCTCCTGTAGGGTTTGGAAAAAGCCCTGTGGCAATAGCACTAGCTTTGAGCCTAGGTTCAAGCTACATATGCACCTCCACCAAGGATTTACAAACTCAATATTCCAAAGATTTTCCGTACATCAATGTGGCAAAGGGAAAAAATAATTTTCCATGTTTGGTAAAACAGGATTTTATAAAAAATGGCACTTACCGCTGTGGAATATGTGTTTCAGACAATCCAGATGAATGCTTTCATACAACGGTGCAATATGGTCCATGTATAACAGATGAGTCTCTTAGGGGAAGTGGCTGCAAATACAGAACATTTGCAAAGGATTATGAGATAATCGATAAAGGAACAAAAAAAGAACACACCAATATTTTTAGTGAACGAAGGCAATTTTATCAAAATGAATATCATCAATGGTTACCAATAAAAAACCTTAAAGAACAAAGAAAGGAGTGGACGCCCTGTGAGTATTTTGATCAACTAAATGTTGCATTGACCTCAAGCCATTCCATATTCAATTATTCCATTTTCT
>JBKJYK010000079.1:0-9708 GCA_046715515.1 Candidatus Nitrosocosmicus sp. | reverse complement strand
TCCAAGTTGTTATCAACAGCAGCATCTACACCAGATACAGCAGCAACAGATAACCCGAATGGCCAAATCAATAACGATAATGCCGAAAACAAAGAATCACAAAATGCTGATTTAAGCAAAATTGTTTCTATTATTTCTCAAAATGAATTGTATTTATCAAAGATATCTGGAATTAAACCCTGGTTTGCATTAAACCCACCTAAAGGTGGTTTTAAGAGAAAGTCAAAACGATCATATTCCCAATCTGGAATTCTTGGGGAAAACAAAGAGTTAGTATCTATCGTAAAAAGGATGATGTAGTGAAACAAAATGAATTGTAATTCGAATTTGTTGTTATTGTCATTCGAAAACTTTAATATTTATACTCTTTCTCCTTATCAATTGAATGGATGGAATTGGTGATAGTGTGCTATGGCTACTCGTTTAAGAAAAAGTAGAAGACAACGTGGGACACGCTTTTGTGGTTGGGGACAGATTGGTCAGCACCGGGCTTCAGGCAGTCGAGGTGGCGTTGGAAACGCAGGAAAACATAAACATTTCTTCATGAGAACCAATAAAGAGGAACCTGATCATTTTGGGCATGAGCAGTTTCATGCCCTAAGGAAAAGCGATGTTTCCAGGTGGGTTAATTTAAGAGATTTGAATACGTTATTAAAATATTCTAAATCTGGTGAAGATGGTAAGACTATTTTAGATCTAGGTGAATTAGGCTATGGGAAACTTTTGGGAAGCGGTAGGGTGGAAGCGGTTTTTACTATTAAAGTAAAATGGGCTTCTAAATCTGCAAAAGATAAGATTACTGAAGCCGGAGGCGAGGTGTTAACCTTAAATGAGCTCAATAAAGAATGAGGGTATCTTTAGAACGGTTGTAAAGAAAGTTTCACCTTTTATCCCTCAAGTTGAAAAGCCTAAAAAGAAGATTACACTAAAGAATAAGCTAATATGGACTGGAATTGCGTTATTAATTTATTTTACAATGGGGCAAGTTCAACTATACGGTATCATAGTTGATCCTGCTAATGATCCATTGGCATTCGCCAGGGTTATCTTCGCAGCACAGCAAGGGACCCTTATTGAACTAGGTATTGGGCCTATAGTTACTGCAGGACTGTTGATGCAACTTTTAAAAGGATCCGACATGCTAAAATTAAATTTTAGAGATCCTAATGACCGTTCACTTTTTACTTCCGCAACAAAAATAGTTACATTGATTGTTATTATTGCAGAGGGTGCTCTTTATGGTATTGCTGTTTATGGTGGTTCTACCCCATCACCGACGCATACGGGTATTTTGATTGCGCAGCTGATTGGGGCTAGTGTTGTAGTTATGTATCTGGATGAGCTTGTACAGAAGGGCTGGGGGCTTGGATCCGGTATAAGCGTGTTTATCATGGCTGGAGTGGCTCAAGCTATTGTCTGGAGCATCTTTAATCCATTTCCAGTACCAAATTTTCCGGAATTAAGCGGTCTTATACCTGCGCTAATTAGTTCTGGGATGGACGGGAATATTGGGGAAATGTTGTTCCGATCAGCCCCACCGGCCCCTACTCCCAACTTACCCAGCATTTTTGGTTTGGGCATTACAAGTGGTATCTTGTTGCTATTGGTTTATGTGCAGGGAATCCATGTGGATATTCCTATTGTATCCACTAGGTATAGGGGATTCACAGCAACATATCCAATAAAGCTTCTATACACTTCCAACATACCCGTGATATTAGCTTCTGCGTTATTGGCAAATGCAATGTTTCTGGGAAATATGCTGTGGGCCAATTTCAACCCTAATAACGATAGTCCATTTTTCAATTTGATTGCTCAATATAATGGACAGTCTCAAACACCTTCAGGGGGATTGTTCTATTATATGAATCCGCCAGGATCTTTAGATGCTGCGGCAGCTGACCCTGTGCACGCTGTAGTTTACGTATTGTTTATGACTGTCATTATTACTATTTTCGGACGGTTGTGGGTTGAGCTTGGTGGCCTATCGGCAAAATCGGCCGCAAAGAATCTGCTAGACGCAGATGTTCAAGTACCTGGATTTCGCCGTTCAGAAAGCTCGGTAGAGTCTTTACTAAATCGCTACATTCCTTCCGTTACTATAATTGGTGGTGTAATAATTGGGCTACTAGCCGGTGTTTCAAATGTCTTTAGTGTCTTCGGAACGGGTATAGGTTTGTTATTGATGGTTGATATTCTTGTGAATTACTATAACCTGTTAGTTAGGGAACAAGTGGACGTCCATATGCCAAAACTTTCATCGTTAATAGGCAGAGATTAGGCCTAAAAATTTAAAATACTGCTTTTTTTATAAAAAAAGCAGTATTTTATCAAGTATTTTTTCAAAATGACTTTTCAAAATTTAACTGTAATAATGATAAATAACCCCAAATTATAAAGATAAAAATATTGGTTTTCTTTTTTATTTTAAATGGTATGACTAAAAGGGTTATAATAGTTGGAATTCCTGGTGTTGGAAAATCTACTGTTATAACAAATATTTTGAATACGCTTTCAAAACAGGGGGTTGATGTTAAAATTGCCGAGTTTGGAACACTTATGTTCGAACAGGCAAAACTATTTTCAATTTCAAATAGGGATGAGCTCCGAAAATTAACACTTGAACAGCAAAGATCATTACAAGAAATAACTGCTAATTACATTTATTCTCTCAATAATGAAGTAGTAATAATAGATACTCATCTTTTTATAAACACTGTAGAGGGGTATTATCCTGGCATACCATACAAATTATTGGATATCCTAAAACCAACTCATCTAATTTTGTTGACCGCAAATTCTCAAGAAGTTTATGAAAGACGAAAAACAGATATCGCAAGGCAAAGGGATTTAATTACGGCCGATGAGATATCCAATGAGTTAAAGATATCTAAAATAATGATTGCATCTAGTTCTATTTTCTCCGGCTGTCCATTTTCCATTATCCAAAACAACAATGGCCAGCTAGAAGAAGCAACAATGCGGATCTGCAAGACAATTGTCCATTAGTGTTAAAGGTTTGTATATTTGTTCCAAGTTTTTATAAATATCGAATACCATTATAATATTTTTCTTCAATATTTCTTATTCACAAGGTAAATAGATTTATAGTTCGATACTCTAAGTAATTAATTAGATTAAAGGATCAAAATCTATAAAGTAAGTTTTAAAAAACTGATGCATTGTGTTTGGAATAAATGCATTAGTTAAACAAGACCATGTGTAGACATGCATGATGATATTTCAATCAGTGTAAATCATCTTTTGATAGCTTTATATATACAGAAGGTGAAAAAGACCAAAATCTAGTTTTAGTGTTAAAAATGGGGTCAAATGAAATAAATTGTATAAAAAAAGGATCAAACGATAGAGATAAAAAAAAGATAAGCGTTGTTATATCTGGATGGCCTGCAGTTGGTAAGACTACTATCGCAGAAAATATAGCAAAAGATTTCAATCTAAAACTATGGAATGGTGGTGATATTTTAAAAATGATGGCATTTGAACGTGGCTATTCCTCATCATTAAATCATGATTGGTGGGACACCGAGGAAGCCATAAATTTTATGAGGGAGAGAAATAAAGATCCCAATTTTGATAGGGAGGTTGACAATAGGTTAATTAGCTTGGTTAACAATGGAAATGTTGTTATCACCAGTTATACCCTTCCGTGGATTTCTGATGCCACGGTTAACTTTTGGCTACAGGGTTCGGTAGAAAACCGAGCAAAAAGGCTGGCCATGAGGGATAATATTAGTGTCATGGAGGCAAAAAAAATTGTCCTACGTCGAGACAATGAAAATAAACTAATCTACAAAAGAATTTATAATTTTAGTTTTGGCGAAAAATTAGATGTATTTGACTTTGCATTGAATACTGACTTGCTATCTTTAGAATGCCTTGTTGACTTGTCTAAAAGAATCGTTAAGAGCATATTGAGTTCTTGATTTATTTATAACTTATTTATGTAGAAACATATATGGACCTGAGCTTTCCCCAACTAGATAATCTTATAACAATAAATGATAGCATAACCGACGAAAATTATGGTTTCTATCCTTCTAAACGCCCTATTAATAATTTACTTAATTATGGCTTGATTTTATTGGATAAACCTCCTGGGCATACTAGCCATGAAATAGTTTCCTATGTTAAAAAAATATTGGAAATAGAAAAAGCAGGACATAGTGGAACCCTAGACCCTGGAACAACTGGATTACTGCCTATAGGCTTGGAGGAAGGCACAAAAATAGTTCCAATTCTGTTATTGGGACCGAAAGAATATGTGGCATTAGCTAGGATTCATAATCAAATCCCTGTTGAAAAACTGACAAAAATAATAAAAGAATTTACCGGGCCAATTTTTCAAAAACCACCCCAAAGATCTTCTGTAAAACGTCAAACCCGGATTAGAACAATATATGAAATGGATTTGTTAGATCAATTTGATCGACTAATCCTCTTAAGAGTTTTGTGCGAATCTGGTACTTATATTAGAAAATTAATTTATGACATGGGTGAAGTTCTAGAATGGGGTTCCTCAATGATTGAATTGCGAAGAACCAAGGTATGGGATTTTAATGATGAGATGAAATTTGTTAGATTGCATGATTTGGTGGATGCATTCTCTCTTTATAAAGAAAAAGACGAAGAAGAAAAACTGCGTAGACTAATCCTTCCAATAGAAGCTGCTTTAACTCACATACCTGCAGTAACTATTAGAGATACTGCTGTTGATGCCCTTTGTCATGGTGCACAGCTGGCTTTGCCTGGCGTTGTATCTATACCTAAAAATTTAGGAAAAGATGATCTGGTTGGTATTTAAACTCAAAAAGGTGAAATTGTTGGCCTTGGAACATCATTGTTAGCCTTTGATGACTTTTTCAAGCAAAAAAAAGGCATTTCTTTCCAAATTAAAAGGATGGTGATGAAGCCTAACACATACCCTAAATTTTGGTCGACCTCGGATACCGTTATTTCTGTTTCAGAAAATAAAACTGATAGTTTGTTAGCCAAAGGGAGAGGGGAGGAAGAAGAAGAAGAAGAAGAATATAATTGATTTCCTTTTGTCTGTTGTAAATTTAATATTCTGTTTATCCTAATATTTTTTTGTTATATGGTTTCTCCGATACCTGGACTGGTTTTGTCAAGTAAAGATATCTTACGAGCCATATTTTCAATTGTACCAGGCACATGACAACTGCACATACATTCATCGCAATCAGTATGTTTTAAATTTTTACAAGATTCTGACAAATGTAATTTTTCCATAAATCTATCTTCATATTAATAGCCTCTAAATTTAATTGTTTTATTAAGAAAAATTCTTAATGGATCGGAAATACTATAGTAGTAATATAAATTGTCAATAAAACTGGGCACAAATGATTTAGCAAAATATCCATTCCTAAATGAGGCTTCACTATACATTAAAGATACACATTTTGATTTACTAGAATTCGATAGAAGTGAAATGTCTTTCATAATTAACAGATCGTTTGAGAAAATTGAAAGTTTTATAAAAAACAATGAAACCCGACAATATTATAAAATAGATAAATTTGAAATTGAAATTTTAACTTTTTTAGCTTCTTTGTTAATATTAAAATCTGCGTCGATTGATATTATTACCAAAAAATTTGCATTGTTTGAATCAATGAGGTTTGAAAAATATTTGATAGATGACTTGAAAAATTCATTTAAAGATGAGACGAAGAGATTGATTTTATTAAAAATATTTAAGGAGGTGTTTAAAATCGATGTTTATGCGGAAACAAAGACCATTGAGCTATATAAAATCAGAGTTCCTGAGTATATCCGGCGTTCCATACTTTTCCATGAACAAGAATGGAAACTGATAAACAGGACAGTCAAAGATGGATATGTTTATCTTGATGTTTCTGAAATTGTCAGATTGTTCAGGAATGAATTAAGTCTGTTAATTATTGATAAAATTAAAAATATGAAATCAATCACATTTCCTAAACAAGTTTTAATAAAGTCTCAAATACTAAAGAATTATTGGGATTCTATAAATAAAAAAACTGATGTTGATATTGTAAATAAAAAAAGCGTAACTCCACCTTGCATTGACCATTTATATCGAGTTTTGGATACCGGGGAAAACTTGCCTCATTCTGCAAGATTGTTGTTAGCGACGTTTTTGCTGTTTTCAGGTAAAAGTATTGAAGAAATAACAGAGATGTTTAAAAAATTGCCTGATTTTAATGAACGGATAACAAGATACCAACTAGAACACTTATCGGGAAAGACTGGCAGTTCAAAAAAATATTTTGTACCTTCGTGTGAAAAAATAAAAATGGAAAATCTATGCCATGAAACAAACGTGTGTAAAGGCATTATTAATCCTGTTCAGCTATTGGGTAAAAGAATGAAAATTTAAAATGTTTTTCCACAACAATGGCGAAAGTGATTTAAACGATATTGCTGATATCCCAAGAGAAAAAGAAAGTGCCTTGGAAGACGATTTTAAAGACTCAAAGTCACATCAAGATAACCAAAATTGGCTAAAAAAAAATTATAAAAAATACTATTTTAATTTTTATGCAAATATATCTTTGCCTGAAAAAATCCATTTACATGAGTTTGGATTCCGTCATTTTGAAGGAGAAAAAATGCATCGCCACCTTTCATTTAAAAATTCCGGAGAACTGCATGCTTTTGTTCTAAAGTTTGCTCCTTCCGACATTTATTGTTCTTCTTCACTTTATAGTCGCCCTACCGAACCTATGGATAAAAAAGAATGGGGTGGCTCGGAATTAATTTTCGATATTGATGGTAAAGACCTGCATCTTGAATGTGCCCTTACCCATAACTATACCAAATGTCATGGTTGTAAATCTATACATCAGGGAGTTTTAGCAAAGTGCACCAATTGCAATAGTTCCCGAGTATATGCAATAGATGTCCCATGCAAAAATTGTATAGTTTCTTTGAAAAAAGAAGTCACAAAGTTGGTAAATTTTTTAATCGATGATTTTGGAATTGAACGAAGTGATATTTTCATTTATTTTTCGGGTAACAATGGATTTCATTTACACGTTCTAGACAATGATTATTATCCATTGCTTTCAAACGAAAGGTCTGAAATGGCAAGTTATCTTTTAGGCAAAGGGTTTAAAATGGAGACATTGGGTATAAAAAAAACCCAAGAAGATAAATTTGTTCCATTGTCAAAAAGTAAACAACTTTTAGAAGCCGGTTGGAGAGATAGAATCCTTAAAAAACTTAAAATTAATTTTTATTCCAGTAAAAATTCTGACAGAGGTTTTAGCAAACAAATAGAAAAATTAGAAAATGCTATGAAATGTGAGTTTCAACAAATGGTTCTAAAAACTGTTGATGATCTTTCTGTAAAAATTGATCCTATGGTCACAATGGATATTCACAGAATATTTCGGCTACCTGGTTCATTGAACAGTAAAAGCGGCCTTGCCAAAATTCTTTGTAATGATTTGAAATCTTTTGACCCCTTTAACGAAGCCTGTTTTTTTGATAAATCAAAAGTAGATATTATTTGTTTTACTCCTGTTTCTCTTCTTTTCAAAGGGAAAAGATATGGCTTAAATGAGGGCAATAATTATGTTCCAAGATATATTGCTGTTTACTTGATAAGCAAAGGCCTGGCAAATATTGATTTAAAAGATATCCAAGATGGATGAAGATAATTATTACAATTTTGATAAAGATCCGAAAGAAAATGATTTAGTGAACCCTGTTGAAGAAAAATGGATCATATCTTTTATTAAGGTGGATAATTTAAGAAAGATTCACTATAGACAATTTTTTGCTGCTGGTTTCTATGAGGCTTATGATAGGGTTATGACATTTGTTGAAAAAACTAATTGTAAAATACTCTGGTATAAGGAGAAAAGAAAATGTGGGTTGTATTTTGCAAACAAAGAAATTCCATACCTTGAATTTGTTTGTACCTTTTGCAACAATAGGTTTAATAATACTGAACCAATCAAATGTAATTTTGAAAATAACAATCACTGCAAATCGGAATTTTGTTCTTTGTATTGCAGGCAAGAACATTTTTACTATATGCATATAAAAAGAGGGAATTAGGTATTACAAGTTATTCTATTATTTTTAGATATGATTTTATCAAATCATTATCTATTACACCTTGAACCACAAAGGGGTCTCCTGATTCTAAAACAATATCCATAGCTACTGCACTATATGGTATATCGAATTTTTCAATAATGCTTGGATCCTCTGTTTCAAAAATTTTTGTATTTTTGCTATTTTTTATTCTAAAGCCCATAATTTTATCTATTTTTCTATTGCCTGATCCACCTCCTCTTCCACCTGCCGATCCCAACGATTCTTCCACCATCAAAATAAATACTATGTTTTCGGGAGCATTGCAGTGTTTGTCTAATGCGATGTCATTTAAAGAAACTATGAGTTTTCTTTTTGGTATTTGTAAAACCTGATTTAACCTTGATTCCATATCATGTGAAATAAATGTATTCGAATAGAAAAATATGTTGAATTCACCGATTAGGTTTTTTTGTTTTTTTATGCAAATCTGGTAGAAATAAATAATCTTTGTCCAAAGAGTTACTTGTGTCGATAGTTGGCGATAACAATAATCTAATGACTGTGAGTTGGAATGATGTACCCATTTACGTCAAAATGATAGATCAGACGAAATTGCCTGAAACTTTAGAATACCTTATCTGTAAAAATCATTATGAGATAGGTGAGGCCATAAGAAATTTATCAATTAGGGGCGCTCCTGCAATCGGTGTTGCAGGTGCTATGGGTCTCGCTCTTTGTGCCAATAACCATGACTCTGTTAGCAAAAGTCAATTATTGTCAGATCTCAACTCGGCTTATAATACACTTGTTGAAACCAGGCCGACCGCGGTCAATTTGAAATGGGGACTAGACAAAATAATGGAGGTATCCAATAGGTATGAAACGGTTTCCGAGATAAAAGAAAATGTAATCAAAATGGCAAAAAAAATGTCTTATGATGACATTGAAACAAACAAAAACATGGGTAAATTTGGATCTAAGCTGATTGATACAGGAGATGTAATAATGACTCATTGCAATGCTGGGGCATTAGCTACTGTAGCATATGGAACTGCCCTTGGAGTTATAAGATCTGCCAAGGAATCCGGAAAAAAAATAAGTGTATTTGCAACAGAAACAAGGCCTGTTATGCAGGGTTCGCGACTTACTGCCTTTGAATTAGTGCATGATGAGATTGATGTAAGCCTAATACCTGATACTGCTGTCGGATATCTTATGAATAACAAAATGGTAGATAAAGTAATAGTGGGTGCCGATAGAATCCTGAAAACAGGGCATGTGTTCAATAAGATTGGAACATACCAGATTGCCATATTGGCCAATTCTCATAAAATCCCATTTTATGTGGCTGCGCCTCTTTCTACCTTTGACCTAAAAAACAACCTAGATACAATTGTTATAGAGGAAAGGTCTGTGGATGAAGTAGTCCAAATTGCGGGTAAAAGGATAGCGCCTAAAGGGGTTAGAATTTTCAATCCCGCATTTGATTTGACTCCGCCAGACCTGATTACAAGCATAATAACTGAAAAGGGAATTATAAGCCCTCCTTATGAAAAAAGTATTTCCGATGTATTTGGAATGGATGATTTTTCTAATTTTAACAACCAATAAAAAAAATTTAAAAAGCAGTTAGAT
>JBKJYK010000078.1:0-3179 GCA_046715515.1 Candidatus Nitrosocosmicus sp. | reverse complement strand
TGGAATTTGAAGATGAAGAATAGCTAGAGGAATTTGAAGTTGAAGAAGATCTAGATGAAGTTGAAGATGAAGAAGAGCTAGAGGAAGATGAAGAAGTGGTTTCTAAAACAAATAAAAAAAATCCAGCAAAAAAGAGTCCTAATGTTAAAGATGTTGATGTTGATCTAACTAATATTAACAAATCACTTGACAAGTCTTTCAAAGAGGTTCAGAGAATTCAACAGACTGTTCAAGTTTTACAGAGAAGCCTTAAGAATGTAGAAAAACAATCCATGTTGACCAAGCAAATCCAGGCTGAAGTCAAAGAAGTTAACAAAAAATTAGCAAAAATTGAAAAAAATACCATGCCTAAACCCCAGTCAAAAAACACAATTTCAAAAACTGATAACACCAAGAAAAAAACTGATAACACCAAGAAAAAAAGCAGATAGGTTTAATCAATTTCATTTCTACCATTTTCTGCCGTTTTCTTCTCTAATATTATAATATACGTATTGTTGAACATAGCCTGAATATCTGCCATAATGGTTTCGAATTTCTTTGGATATTTTTTTATATTGGTTAGATGTTATCTTGGGATTCATTTTTACTTCGGTTTTTGTAATTTGCTGTATGTTTTGACCCAAAAATTTTAAAATCCAAACATCTATTGGAAATGCTTCTAATTTATCCAGTGAAAACAAAAGTATGCAGTCTGCAATTTTTTCGCCAACCCCGTCTAACTTTAGTAATTCCTCTTTTGCATAATTATAGTCAATTTTTTTTAAAAATTCCATACATAATTGTTCGTTTGAAATGTATTTTGCTGTGTTTGACACAAATCTGGCTCGATACCCGAGACCGCATGACAAAAGATCTTGAATTGATGCATTATATAGTGATGTTAAGCTTGGAAAGGTATAGAAATCCATATCGTCAAAAACTATTTTTCTCCCAAATTTTCTTGATAGATTTCTTAAAATAAAACGAATTCTGGGGATATTGTTATTGCTTGAGCATAAAAAGGAAAATATGCATTGAATTGGTTTTTGTCTTAGTATCCTTAGCCCTGGATATTTTTGAACTATTTTTCTGATTTTTTCATTCTGAGAGATCTCATAAATTATTTCATCATAGTTATCGTCTTGCCTAAAAATATGATTCTGCCAATCGTTATATTCTGGATATGAATCATATTCATAAATTGTTTCATCATTTCTTTCGTTTGTTTTTTCAGTAATTTTTAATATGGATTCTCCATAAATCCCATACCATGACTTTTTCATCTTTTCCCATAAAAAATATTGACCACTGTTTATACTTAAATCGATATTAATACCCTGTATACTATCCAATCAAATATTAAAATTGATTGACTATTATTTTTATCTATTAATTATCGCATATATTGGTTAGACCGTAGTGACTTCGGCAGGGTCGGGAGCATGAGCTTTGAAACCGTATTTTTCACTAATTTCTTCTGCAAATTTAGTACATGCAATATTGTCTCCATGGATAGTTAAAACACTTGGATTTCCTTTTACTTTGTCTAATATCTCAAACAGTTCTTTTCTACTGTTGTGTCCCGAAAACTCGAACTTGGTTATTTCTGCTAAACATTTTATCGACTTTCCTCCAAATGTAACTTGCCCTTTATCAAGTAACAATCTTCCGGGTGTTCCTTCGCCTTGATACGAGACCAATGCAATGCCATTGAGTTCATTTTTGGATAATTCCTGTAAATAAAATACTCCGGAACCACCAACTAACATGCCCGCAGGTGAAATTATGACTCCCGGTTCTTTGATGACTTTTTTTCGCCTATCCCAACTTGTAATGTTTTGTACCTCCTCGATTGATTTTTTAAAAACCTCGGGTTCTCTTAAAAACTTGGGGTGTTTGAGCATAATTTGATTTGCCTTTAAAGCCATTCCATCCATCGCAATCTTGTATGGAAAATTATATGCTTTGAGTACACATGCAATCTCTTGGGCCCTTTCTACTGAAAATGCGGGTATAAATAATATTCCTTTTCTTTCAACAACATCCCGAGCAAATTTTACTAATTCTTTTTCGGATTGGTCTCTGGGAACCTGCTCTGCTTGAGAATATGTACTTTCAATTATTAGCAAATCAATTTCTCCAACATCCAAATCAGCTGGTCGCAAGACTTTTGACCCTCTTGTATTGATGTCTCCTGTATAGAAAATTCTTTTTCCCTCTCCTTCTACAATGACTGTTGAACCTCCAAGTACGTGTCCTGATTCAAATAATGTTATGTCTATATCCCTTATACCAAATTTTGTTCTATATTCCAAATTTGTTGAATGATTTAGCATATTCATTAAATCTGGGTATTCAAATGGAAGGTAAAATCCTGATATTTTTATCATATCTTGAATTAATAATTGTGATAATTCAAAAGTTGGCAACGTTGCTAAAGCTTTAACTTTGGAGTCTGTATTTAAAAAAAGAAAGGGAACAAACCCGGAATGATCTAAATGCGCATGAGTTATCACAACTGCATCAATTTCTTTTGGTTTTACGTGTATGGGAAAAATGGGCTCTCTTTTTAACAGAACTCCGTAATCAAGTAAAATATTGGTGTTATTTGAATTAACTAAAAAAGCAGACCTGCCCACTTCTTTTGCAGCTCCTAATGTTGTTACTATCAACAAAAATTTATTAAATATTTATTATATTAAGTCTTTGTGTCGATATCAAAAACAAGATCCCATAGTTTGTGTTTTGCAAACGGATTCTTAAGCATTTCAAAATATCTGTAACCCGTATTGTCTAATACAGTTTCAAATTCATATTCTTCATGGTTTTTTTTTCTAAATTCTTCTGCTAGACACAGTTTCAAAGCATTCTTTATTTTTTTTTCCCATTCTGGCTTGCAGTAAACATACCACAAATTATGGGCACCTCTTAGGTCCACAAGTTTTTGAATTAGTTCATTTGGTATTTTAGAATAATACATATTTGTTATTTCGATATTGATATCCTCCCATGATGGGGTAGTCCAACTTGCTATCTTGTCAAATCCATGACCATCAAATTCTGCAGCGAGGCTTAACCCTTGATCCAAAGTTGTAATTATGCATTTTGCAGATTTTGATATTTGGTCCCTGTAGTCAACACCTGGTTCCATCCACCCAACAAATATTATGTCATATTCTTTATCAATACCGTTATAT
>JBKJYK010000077.1:0-3967 GCA_046715515.1 Candidatus Nitrosocosmicus sp. | reverse complement strand
GAATCCGTATTTATAAGGAATTGAAAAAAAATTGATAGAGACAGAAACAATAGGATTTGCAGGCTTGGGGGTAAACGCCTGGCTGATTTGGATGATACCATTTATAGGGGCCGCATTGATTCCAGCTCTAAAAAACAAAAGCGAGCGTGTAAAAAGTTATATTTCAGTGGGATTTTCAATCTTAAGTGCATTTTTTGCTTTAAGTATTCTGCCCGTTGGGCTTGCGGGCAACGAGATTCATAGCCAGATTCCGTGGTTTTCGGCATTGAATTTGGAAGCCGGTGTGTTGGCCGACCCACTTGGCATAATCATGAGCAATTTGGTTGCTTGGATATCAGCATCGATTTTTGTATATTCTATATCATACATGCATGGTGAAAGATCACTCACCCGTTATTGGTTTTTTATGCTGTTCTTCATAGGCTCAATGCAGCTAATTGTGTTATCTGACAATCTTCTGATGGTGTTCTTTGGATGGGAAGGGGTAGGATTGGCTTCATTTGCTTTGATAGGGTTTTGGTATACGGACAGAAAGAAGGATTATGTTGGCACAGAGGGCCATGTTGTTTGGGGGATTCCAATGTGGGCCTCGCCAACACACTCTGGAATAAAGGCATTCTTGTTCAACCGTGTTGGTGACATTATGATGCTTTCAGGAATGTTTATGATTTTTGCATATGCTGGTACATTTGGATTCAAAGAGTTGCTATCTGATCAGAGCTGGGCCCAAGAAATGATGCAGCAAAATCTTTTGGTTCCAGCTGCGATTTTACTATTTGGCGGGGCAATTGGCAAGTCTGCCCAATTTCCATTAAATGAATGGCTGTTGGAGGCCATGACGGGACCCACCTCTGTATCGGCGCTAATACATGCCGCTACAATGGTAAAAGCTGGGGTCTTTTTGGTTGCAAGGATAGGCCCTCTCTTTTTTGCCCTAGCTGTTTTTAATATTTCGCAGTTCTTTGAGGTTGTAGCCTGGGTCGGTGCGATTACTGCTTTCCTTTTAGCAACGCAAGCATTGGTGAACCCAGAAATTAAAAAAGTTTTGGCATATTCCACAGGTTCACAAATAGGATACATGATGATGGCGCTTGGAATTGCCGGCTTGTCTACCAATTTTGTGGATGGTTACACTGCCGGTTTCTTTCATATGATTAGCCATGCGTTATTCAAAGCCTCTTTGTTTATGGCAGCAGGTGCTATACTGCATGCAGTTGGCTCGAGATTTATGTATGATATGGGTGGGTTGAGGAAAAACATGAAAAAAACATACATTTTCATGTTATTGGCAGCTTTGTCATTAGCTGGAGCGCCCTTGATCACATCGGGTTTTTGGAGTAAAGACGCCATTTTCGCGTCTTTATTGGAATCTAGCTATTCATTATCGCCATATCTTTTTACAATTGCCGTTGTCATAGCTATAATGACTGCATTTTACACTTTTAGAATGGTTGGACTCGTATTTTTTGGAAAACCTAGTAAAACCATAGCTGATCTGGAATCCAAAGGACAAAGAGTCCATGAGGTCAGCAAATTAATGTATATACCATTTGCCATATTGGCGATATCTTCTATAGCAATTGGGGTTGTAGGTTTTGCGTTTGAATCACAAATTCATAGTTTGTTTGCATATTACCTATCAAATACCTTTGGCATATCTGAAAGAGGAGTCACCAGCACCCAGTCAACCGAATCTCAAACCCCTAATACCAATCGTTCTGAGGTTTCCGAAAATGATGGGAGTGGTGAGGGGGGATTTTTAGGCCTTAATCCAATAGCTGCAATTTCTTCTGCGGGTGCATTTGGGGTGGGGGGCTACCTGGGATATCTGTTTTACATACAGAGGAAGGCCAACCCTGAGAAAATACAGGAGAATGTGGTGTCAAGGGCAATATGGCAATTTTTACACAATCGATGGTACCTCAATTCGCTTATATATTGGATAGGTGTGGTTGTCCCGCTTGCTTTCTATAGGCTTACCTACAAATATTTTGAAGGTATATTTATCAATGGGATAAACCCAGCTCTTCAATATTCAATGGTTTTCATGTCAAAGGTCGTAAAGGCTACACAGACTGGAAATATACAGACTTATTTGTTTGTGTTTTCCGCTGGAATTATAGTAATAGCTATGCTATTATTGATGTAATGGTGGATATGGTAAAAGATGGTTGATCTATTTTCTACTCCTTCTTTGGTTACTATTGTTTTGGGAACCGTTGCCTTATTGATCCCTTTAATTGATGCATTGAACAAAGAGAAAAGCTCCAAAAATAAAGTTTACAGCGGAATAGCTTTCGGTTCCCTGGTGCTGGCTTTAATAATTGTAATAGTAAGGATAGTATCAGGGGAAACACTTCCAGCTTTGTCTCTGGCAAGTGATGGTGTCATAACTGATGATGTCTTTGGCGGATTTTTCTCAATAGCTTTTCTTATTGTTTCCATAATGGTAACTGTTTCCTCTTGGAGCTACATGAAAAGGCAAAGCAATCATGCTGCTTACTATTCTCTAATTCTTTTATCCAGCATAGGTATGATACTTATAGGCTATTCAACGGATTTTGTAATGCTGTTGGTTTCTTGGGAACTAATGTCAATTCCAACTTATGCCCTTGCCGCATTTTCTAAAAAGGACCCTATCTCAAACGAATCTGCCATAAAATATTTCCTTTTTGGAGCGTTATCCACTTCAATTATTATTTTAGCTATGGGGATTGTATACGGCATAACCGGTACCACAAACATATATGACTCGATAGTGGCACTATCAAATTTAGAAACTGAATTAATACCTTTTGGCCTGTTAGCAGTTGGGTTGTTTATAGCAGGTTTTGGCTTCAAAATGGGATTGGTGCCTTTTCATATGTGGCTGCCAGACACGTATTCTGGATCTCCAACTACAGTTGGCACACTTCTTGCAGCAGGTACAAAAAAAGCTGGGTTTGCAGCGGCTATAAGGGTCATTGTTATTGGAATGATCGCATTAAATGTTCAGTGGTCATTTGTACTTGCCATCATTGCCATTTTTACAATGACTATTGGTAATCTAGGCGCTCTCACGCAGAAAAGCGTTCCGAGGATTCTTGCTTATTCTAGTATTGCCAAGGCCGGCTACATACTTATAGGTTTATCGGTAGCACCATATGCTGCCCAGGGGATTGATGCTTCCCTGTTTCACATAATGAACCATGCGGTGATGAAGTCAGGGGCCTTTATTGCAGCTGCTGCCGTGATTATTGTTATCTCTGGGTATACTCTGGAAAAATACAAGGGGCTGGGCTATAGAATGCCAATAACGGCCATTGTAATGACGATTTCACTATTGGCTTTGGCTGGGATCCCTCCACTAAATGGCTTTTGGAGCAAACTACTATTGTTTGGTTCGGCAATAGATAGTGGTCAGCTAGTTTGGTGGGGACCTTATCTTGCAATTGCGGGAATATTAAACAGTGCATTGTCATTAGGGTATTATGCCTTGATTATAAGAAAAATGTATTTGGAGGATGGCGAGAATAGGATTAGGCAAAAAGAACCAAAACCCATTGTTGCTGTGCTAATATTTGCTGTAAGCTTTATGGTAATATTTGGTATATGGTATGGACCTATTCTTGATTTTGCGACAATGGCTTCTCCCGGTGATTTGACTCAATTGATATCAGCCGCAAGGTGAGTAAACCTTTTTTATTTTTTGATGTTGAAGATATGCTTGATTTTGGCTTTTTACTTGTTATTTCTCTGTTTTTTTATCGTTTTGTTTTGAAACTTCTATGAAAAAGTTTTATTAGGAAAACTGAATAACTATCAGTTGTTCCCTGAATATTGCTCATTTGTAATTGTCAAGAAAAAATGTTTGCTTCCACCAGAATTTATAATGGAAATCAACGATGGTGAAAATAACAAATTTATGGTTGGATTAACTTGCTGTGATCATAAACAAAAATTAGAAGATAAATTTCTACTTCTACAA
>JBKJYK010000076.1:0-5844 GCA_046715515.1 Candidatus Nitrosocosmicus sp. | reverse complement strand
GTGCAATGGTTACCAAGTTTATCAATTGGGTTTTTATATGTAGTTGACGGGTTTACAATCTAAAAACAACAAGCAGCAATTTAGCATATGACCCATATGGTTACAGGGTGGCATAAAAAGTACCCATGTCGGCATCAAGACGCAGATTGACCGTAGCAGCAGCAGTATTATCTTTAAATAAATATAATATAGTGCTACACAACAGCCTAAGGTCAGGTTCTAAAAGATGACCCATATTCCAGTTTATCTGTTGATCCTATTTTATGATAATATTTGTAAATCTATTTTATTGCTTTAGCCAATAATTCGTTTTTATTCTATATCAGAAATTCATATACACTATGCGCACAAATAGGGCATTTTGTATATTGTATTTTGTATCTATATACCATATCAGGCAGTGTTGACACCATCCAAAAACAATTTTCACATATCAGAAAATGCTTTTTCTTAAAAAAAGTTTGTTTGGTATACTTAAGGTTTTTTGTATTTTTTTCGTGATTCTTTTTATATAAAAAAATCAAGGACATATAACAATAAACTAGGTAAAAATATGTATATAAGATTTATTTTGGAATTAACCCTATTTTATTTTTTTTCCTTAATAGACGATATTACGGTTACTATGATTTTATTAGAGCTTTTTGGCAGTTAAATTGACTAATTTATCATGAGTTTTTATATTTCAAAGATGTTAGGTCAATATGTTTTTGTATCCATTATGATAAGGAAAAATCCTGTTAAAATTCTTCCCTTTTTTGTGGCAGTTTCACAGGTATTTACCTTCCCTGTTAAAATCGTCTTTTGTCTTTATGTTCTTCCATAAGATCTATATCAACAACTGCAAAGGCTCCACCACCTTCATCCAAAATAACTATATTCCGGATATCTCAAACATTGTGAATCAACTTATGTAATTCAAACACATAATTGTATACTTTTTCCATCTTGATAGTTAAACCACCCCATTCTCAATAGTCTTTTTAATGAATAAAACAACAATATACATAAAATAATCAAAGGCGGTTATAATAAACAATGATTTTTTATCATTACTGGTATGTGCCCTTAATTGATACTAGCATTACAAGTGCCAGCAAATTTCTTATTAAGTAAATTACTAAACAGAAAAATAAAAATTTAGCATTTAAGTCAGGATTTATTTTATAGTCCAAAAAAACTTATTCAGGCATATGAAAAAGAATATCAATTTATCAATAACACATCCAATTCCTTTTGTTCAAGTTTTCTGCATGACTTAAAGCAACAGATTACAAATGTCATTTGGATTTGTGAAGATTTGTAGGAAAAAAATTATTGATAGGTTTTACATTCTAACACTATTTTTTTATATCCTGTTCTCATTACAATAAGATATGTCTGAAATAAAAGAATCCATTGAAGATGCCGTAGATAAAATAAAAAGAGTTCCAAAAAAGCCCGAAAATGGAACTAAAGTAAAAGGAGAAGGAGAAGAGGCAAAAGCCGCAGCAGACTATACTTAGTCTGGTTTTTAAACTAACTTTATAAAATTTTTTGGCTATACAGGTTCTTTAAATGTTAACGCATTTTATGTAGATGAAATGTTTCCTCATATTCCTGTCAATCCAACACAGGTATGCTAGTTATCAAGACAATTAACAACATCACCCATAAAGTATTTGGAACAGGTACCTGACTGTATTTCTTGTGAATGAAGGGACATTGCATTTTTTTACAGTCCGTCTATTTCAAGCACAACTATTAAGAATAAACGTTATTTTGGCTTCAATCCAAGTCCAAGCCCAAACCACCATAGTTATTTACACAATTACAAAATATATCTTGTTTTGGTTCCACTTTTATTAATACAAACTCCATGTTGTTATTATCTGAGGTAAGTATATCCCAAGTGATACACTTAGAGAGATATTAGTGTCAGTGTAATGACGCATTATGGTTGTTTTAAGATTAGCAACGGTAACATCAGTGAATCTTTAGATGTTAATAAATAAACAAAATGGAATAAACCTTGGCCGATTCTTCTTTAAGCCCGATACGATTGACGGAGTAGAGTTTAAGCCCATAAAAATAGACATTCATTTGGGGGTAGTCAAGATAATAGACGAAGAAATTTAGTATGATTTTCAATCCAATAACACAGAATCTGTAATAGTGGGAACTGACAGAGAAGAAGTTTTAGCAAGGATTCAGAGGGTTTGAGTATCAGATCAAGGCTTATAGCAAACTAAACGAAAAGGAAAAAGACAGTCCAGTTATGGACTACAAAGTCAAGCAAGTGTGGAAAAGAATACAAAAGTTGACAGTAGATAAAAAAGACAAAGGATGATTATAAAATACACATGGATATGCGGGGACCCACCATTGTTTGTTCGGCAACATGACAATGAAAACAGACCAACATTTAACAACACTAAATCTTTCAACTTCACACAATCTTTGGACATTAACTAAGTATGGTAACTGTATTGTTACAATTAATAAATATCCATCGTTTGACATTATAATTTGTCTGATCATATAAATGAAAACTGTAAAAAGCACAACAACTAGGAAAAAATAAATCCCTTTTCAACCACAACATCTACCAAGAGCAAAATGAATGATGCATCCCCTTTAGATTTCCTGTCGCAAAGGGATTTTAAATTAGCTAATCTAATACAAACCATAGGCAAGTATTATATTGAAAAACACAAGGATCCTTTTGAATCTTTAATAAAATCAATAATATATCAGCAACTTTCAGGTAGGTCCGCAAACGCAATATATAATAGGTTTTTAAACCATTATGACAATACGCTTCCAACTCCAAAACAAATCATCGCAACACCTAGCGACACTTTTAGAACCAAAATTGGACTTTCATTTAAGAAAATAGAATACCTAAAGGATCTATCTTTAAGGATTTCCAATGGGGAATTAAATTTGATCCTTGTGTCCAGTATGACAGACGAAGAAATCATAGCAGAATTGGTTAAAGTAAGGGGTATAGGTAGATGGACTGCTGAAATGTTTCTAATTTTCCATTTGGGGAGAGAGGATGTAATGCCTTTAGGCGATTTAGGAATAAGAAAAGCTGTACAGACTTTATATAGTTTGCCGCAACTTCCCACTTCTGTCCAAATTTTAGAAATTTCCTCAAGTTGGAAACCTTATAGAAGCATAGCTGCATGGTACCTATGGAAATCACTTTCAAATTTTGATTCCATTGGCTAAGGAACAAGAATAAAGAAAACATTCAAACCACATGTATTTAACGTTCTGATATAGATTAAATATATAAAATTGAGCACAAAAATCCCGATATCCTGCTTGTAACTTAAACAAATTATATAATTGAATCGGTATAGAATAACTGAACAAATAAATAAATGTACATTGAATGAATTGAAATAAATAAAATCACGACTAATTATTACTGCAATTGTAACCAATTTACAATATTCTTTTACTATGCAAATCGCCATATCCCTTTGTTGATGTTGTGGTGGCCCCATAAAAAAACGGTAAAAGACTTGGCTCAGGTAATATAGTTTTTTTTAAAGACATATTAAACAATTATTCCATTTGAATCAATGCTTCGTCATCAATTTCTCATCATTGGCAGAACTTAGTCCAATACTTCAGGCTTTTATTGCAACTGTGTTCACATGGCTTCTAACTACAATTGGAGCGGCTTTGGTATTTTTAACAAAAGAGGTAAACAGAAAGGTTCTGGATGGTATGCTTGGATTTGCAGCTGGTGTGATGTTAGATGCGAGTTTCTTTTCCCTGCTTTTACCGGCACTTGATCTATCCACAATGCAGAATGACAATAGCATACCTTCATGGTTACCAGTTGCAATAGGTTTTTCATTGGGTGGCATAGCCATTAGGATAGCAGACAGAATTATTCCCCATTTGCATGTTAATTTTCCACTTGATTCCGATTCGGAAGGGCCAAAAACGAGATTGCAAAGAAGCATTCTTCTGGGGATTGCAATAACAACACACAACATACCCGAGGGAATGGCCATAGGGGTTGCTTTTGGAGCCGCATCATTAGGAATTCCTGGAGCCACATTAGGTGCAGCAATTTCGCTTGCCATAGGAATTGGTTTGCAAAACTTTCCGGAAGGAATGGCTGTAGCCATGCCATTGCGCCGTGAAGGACTATCTAGACTCAAAAGTTTTTGGTATGGCCAGTTATCCGCTGTTGTGGAGCCATTTGCGGCTGTAGCTGGAGCTGCTTTTGTGTATTTGGCTCAGCCTTTGCTACCATATGCACTTAGTTTTGCAGCTGGAGCCATGATTTTCGTGGTGGTGGAGGAAGTGATACCAGAATCTCAGAGAGGGGGAAATGGGGATTTGGCAACGCTTTGTCTTCTATGTGGTTTTGTGATAATGATGATTTTGGATGTATCTCTCAGCTGACTACATCAGCCAGCATCTCTATATCTTCTATCTTCAATCAACACAATGAATAAATTGTAAACAAGAATTCAGTTTCACATATCAAAAATACATATCCAAAACTGTAACGGGAAGAGGTCCAACCAGTATCACTTATCTTGAAAAGTAATATTTCAATCACCATCTGTTGTTTTTCTCTTTGTCAGAAACACTTATTTTACAGGCAACCTGAATAAGTACAAAATTTTTTATGTTTAATCTAAAAACAATAATTCAGAACCCCAAATACTTTGGATTACTTAATGACATTTACATTATGGAAAAAACTCAACACCTTCAGCAACTATATGTTTGGGCAACGGTAACACTTTTAGCATTGTCATCATAATCATAATCAACAATATCCGAATTTCATAATTACCTTATATTGTATCCTATTTTGTTAACAATATATTTCTTGGATGGCACGGCACAATACCCCAGCAAATAATAAAAAGTTATTACCCATATGATAATATTGTGCGAGAAGTTCTAAATAACCTCCAATCATGATACCAGTTTAACCCCAAACTCTTCCCTTCCAGATTTATTATTTGGGGTAAACGAAAATAGTAAAGCTTAATATATTAAACAATATGGCAGATTAAGTTTATCTGACCCAATCCATTACAAAAAATCATTGTACCTAAAAGGATGATTGGGCATTTATTTCCTAAATCAGGTAACATCAAATAAAGCGACTACACAAAAACAGACAATACCCACCTGGTAAAAAGAATAAGTGGAGAAAGACCCGTTAACCTTTATGTTCAGGCTTTACACCCTATCAAGAAATGTTATACAAATAGTATAGTAATAAAGGAATGTTGGTCGCAAATTGGATGCCAACCTACATTTTAAATAATTATCTACTCCTACAAGGCTATGTCTTCAAACAACTCATTTAATGAAAGCCCAAATTATTTCATAGTCCTGGATGCAATATCAATGGATATGAAAAAGGCAGACAGTATTGCCAAGGTTACTAAATTGTCTAAGGATGAGGTAGAATTAATTGTAAATGACCTCAATGCGCAAAAACTAATAACAAAGGATGTGAAAAAAGGTTTCTTCGGTAACAAAAAGATTGAGCTTTATATTTCTGAAACAGGAATGAGAATGCTAAGCACAAAGAACAAGTGTTGTCCAATAAATCTCAACACCTTCAGCAACTATACGATACTGGCGAACGAGGCCAAATGCAAAGTTTTATGGACTCTAACAGAATGTGGATGCCCATGATGTTATTTTCAGGAATAATGAGTGTAATGTTTTTCGCTTCAATGATGTCCTTCATGGGAATGGCCATGAATCCAGCTGAAAGCCCAATGACAGAAGGTCAGGTAGACGAAACGGGTGGAGCGGAAGACACTGGGGATGCTGCTCTGACAGTGGGGGGAGACGTAGGCGCTG
>JBKJYK010000075.1:0-3098 GCA_046715515.1 Candidatus Nitrosocosmicus sp. | reverse complement strand
TGATTGTGATAGATGAACAAGAATATAGAAAATAGAAAATAATCTATAGTGTTATAGTGTTTTTTATATTTTGTTAGTTGTTCCTATCGAAAAGGTTTTGATTTTGTTCCAGAGGTTTAATATGGATATGAAAAAATACAAAATCCGTAACAATCTATGATATGTATTTAGAAATGCAATATACGGTAACTACACATCTTAAAATAAAAGTTAATCTTATGCAAGAACCACCACCATAATCGATAAAAAACTATCATTTTTAAATAGAATACGAAGAAGATGAGGATGAGTCAATTTCCTCATTAACATGACAACGAAATAGAAAAAGCCTAAAGGCATAATGTGCTATTATGGTTTGACAAAAACAATGTTCATAGAGATATTTTTGCCTATTCTGGAATTTGTATTTTTAAGCTTTAACTAAACAAACACCATAATGTTTTATGATAATAAGGCACCTTTCAATATTTGATAGATTATCTCCCTACATTCAATGTAGCCAAATGTTTCTGTCAAGTGGCAATTCAAAATATACCATATAATTACACCACTTTAAATGTTTAATAGAATCCTTTGACATTATTAAAGTGCGAAACATGGATTATGATAAAATCTGCAAAGACATTTTAGATCTAGATCCGAAGATTCGTTTTGCTGGTATATGCGATGATACTGGTGAGACCTTGTATGGCGGAATGAGGGAAGGGATAACTAGTCATCTCTCGCCAGATGAGACCCGAAAATCAATTCAGTTAGCAATAGGAAGATGGGGGCTACGTGATGCATTATCACCTAAAACAGGCAGGCCAAAATATGCAATGGCAGAATATGAAAAAATTAAACGGGCAACTCTGCCAATAACTGATGATAACCTTTTATTAATAAGCATGGAGGTCGATGCTGATCATAACAGCATTATTAAAAAAATACTTAAAATAGTTGGGCAGTAGTGATTTTCTTCTGCCACATTGATCCTTATATGGATGTATTAGAAACCGTGTTCTTTTATAACAATTCAATAGATCATTTGAGTGCAAAAACCATTTGGATTTATGAAACTTTAATCTTTCCCCCAGGTTTTGTTAATGACGACTAGGGTAAAATGTAATTGTCAATTAAAGAAATCTTTTTTTTTGGATAAATTGACATGGTTGACTAAAAAACATATTTAGATAAAATGTAGACATTGCGTGCAGCATTCCTGTTATCCATTTAACGATAAAAAATCATGGAAAAAAGCCTTTAAAAATAAGATGCTGGCCAAAGTCAAATTCAGAAAGCTGCTTGATATGGTTGTTAATGTTTTTTACTCTTTTTTGTTTTAGTGTCTTGTTTTATAATCTAGTTTTTTTTATAAAGCACAAGATGTAATATAGATTGGCACTTTTAGCAATCCCATCAATCATACCAAAAACAATACCCAAAAAATATGCAACAAAGAGGCAACGACAATGCCTTATTTAACTCACAACACATAATGCGGTATACCTAGGGTTATTTAAAATGAGACTTATAAAATGCATACGAAACCATTGAAACTAATCCAAAGCTAATTGAAACGGCAGTAAGATTTAAGATAATTACCAAGACAAAAGATCAATAAAGATTTTTAAACTTTTAGATAATATATTCCTTAAAAAAACGCTATGAGTATAAAAAAATACAATGAGAATTTTCCAATAACTTTTGTCAATATTACTGCTGTTATAATGGAATTAGTATTATTAGGACTAATTCGCCTATTTTGGTTTCTGCCCAAGTCACTACTGGACAAATATCAAAGGGAACCATAGTTCAGGGAGACATAACTGCAGCAAACCTGACCAACGGTCAAATACAAAATAGTACAATAAATGGTGGCGAACTATCGGGTACAAATATTACTGATGCTACAATAAACAATGCAGATATAAGCACCTTACAAAACGGAACTGCATTTCTACAAAATGGCAGTAAACCTTCAGTCGCACAACTAGAGGGCGGCAAAATAAATTCAGCAGCAATAACAAACGGCATCATGACCAATGGGGAGGTAACCGACGCAGAAGTATCAGCAGGCAAAATGACTAGTGTAAATATAACAGGAGCTGATATAACGGGAGCAGAATTAAAAGGTGCAAACATAGAAGAAATAGAGGTAAAATCAGGAAACGATACTGCCAACACCCGTGAAATAGAGCAAAAAACCGACCTAGATGAGACTATAGAAAAAATAAATCCATTCCAATAAATGGTAACTAAAAACATTAGTTCCTTTTTAACTCCTGTTTTTTTTGGTTTAACCGGTAAATAGTTTAGTTTTCCCTAAAATGTAACAAACCCTATTAAAAAAACCATTGTCACCAAATACTCATGTGCTTTATTTGATACTGTTATTGCCAAAACGGTTTGGATTTTTTATAACTGTGACAATTTCTTAAATATGGCTAGGACATAAAAGATACTGTCACTTATTCTTTCGCATGATACAACAAATTTCGTTTAGATAAATCTCAACAAATGTAGTACCAAAACAAAATGGTTATTTGCCACATACAACAATACGTGAGTTTACATTATGTTTTATATTGAAACATTTAACGCTAAAAAAAATGTAAATCTACTTCTGTGATTTTGTATATTGCAACAACATTACCCGTTAATAAAACAAACCATGTCAATTTTATTTATAAAATAAAAATAAAAAAAATCAAGCACTATTTAGTTATTTTACAAGCATATTATTAACCACATTCTGAAAGTTTATTATATAATTTGGTGTTGAGAACTTGATTACAGAGTTGCTTATTTTAAAACGCTCAGAAGATGGGGCATTAAACGCAGATGATGCTATTTGAGTTGCTTGTTCTAAAGTGTGGAAATGATATTTAGGCGGAACAAACTCCGTCTGCCCACCAACATCAGACACAATCGGGATTAACCCGGCGCTCATGGCCTCAACTATCGACATCCCAAAGTGCTCCCCCGCCCTTGGATGAAAGTATACCTTACCCCTTCTCAAAATTGACAAGAGTTTATCAAAGCTGGCATCAATTTCAAATTTAACATAATCAACCAACCCAAAGTCAACAATCATTCTCTTCAGGTAAAGGTAATAG
>JBKJYK010000074.1:0-14294 GCA_046715515.1 Candidatus Nitrosocosmicus sp. | reverse complement strand
TAGGTAATGGTTATCTGTGAAGTCTTTGAACCTTGCAATACATGATGTTAATTGTGTATTGTATATAGTTCAAAACCAACCATTTTGTTTTTATTTTCCCAATTTACGAGAAAATCTGGTATCGCTTTTAGACTTGGTGTTTTTGGCAAAATAGCATGAAATGGCGTATGCTCTAATTTGTTCTCAAAAACAATCAGCAGATCTTGATTGTTTGCAATGCTTGTTGCCGTTGGATTTTGTTTCCATGCAATAGTATTGCATGCTCAAATGATGTAATATTTCATTTGTCTTTTCTCTTATTAGTGTAAATTAGTTGTATAATCCATTTGTATGAAGTTGAACTTTCCTTGGACGATTGCTAATGTTACTTTATCCCTGCAATCACTTTTTATGGTTTTTAGCAATGAACAAGATGTTGTGCAAAGAGACTCCTCATTCTGGCTCCAATTCACTTGACACTGTCTTTCACTCCTTTATTTATTGCACTAACAACCAATGCCTCCAGAATTCCTGCATCTGTTAAAGTGCCTTATATTAATATACCATCTTTACATTGTTGAAAAGAAATTTAGCATTTTGGATATTTACAAATTTTATTACTTTGAGTCCATAAATGTTGGTATGTGTAATACAGCTGTTTTTTTTGGGGATGAGCTAGCCTCCTATGGGTTTGGTCAATCCCACCCTTTTAATTCTAATAGGCTATACTCTTTTTGGTCCAAGTTCATTGCACTAAATCTTGACAAGTCCAATCAAATTATGATAGAGAAACCCAAACTTGCAACAAAAGATGATATTTTGCTGTTTCATGATAAAAATTATGTCGATTTGGTTATGGAATCCTCAAAACAGGGGAAGGGATTTTTGGATCTTGGTGATACACCCGCATTTAAGGGTCTATTTGAAGCTTCATGCTATGTTGTTGGATCAAGTCTTGAAGCTCTGGATTTAGTTATGGACAAAACAAATGGAATATTGCATGCTTTTAATCCTGTCGGTGGGCTTCATCATGCCAGAAGAGGAAGGGCAGGCGGATTTTGTGTATTTAATGATATAGGGATTTTAATTATGGTTGCGAAAAAAAAGTATGGTTTGGAAAGGATATGCTATGTGGATATAGATGCTCATCATGGCGATGGTGTTTACTATGAATTTGAACTAGATTCATCTGTATGTATTGCAGATATACACGAAGATGGACGATATCTATATCCTGGCACGGGTAATGAAAGCGAAACGGGTTTAGGGAATGCTAGGGGTACTAAAATAAACATATCATTGAAACCAAATTCTAACGATTCTGATTTTGTTTCCTCATTTGCCAAGATAGAAGAGTTTATCAAGACTGTCGCAAAACCTGAACTGATAATATTACAATGCGGTGCAGATGGTATAAGGGGTGACCCATTGACACACTTGCAATATACTTCAAAAGCCCATTTGTATGCATCAGACAGATTGCATTTGCTATCGCATATGCTCTGTAACGGAAGATTGGTTGCGCTAGGGGGTGGGCCATACAATCATATAAATATTGCAGACGGATGGACCTCGGTTATACGGTCACTAATTGGCAGTTATGATCAGCATTTGTAAGCCCATGGTAACAAGAAAATTCTACTATATTGGGTTATTTTTTGTTAACTTCTCTCTTTTTCTCTATTCTCGATACCATTATGCCTGTTATGGCTAGTACAATACCTATCCCAATAATGATAAAACCGTAGTTTGCCCATTCTGGATTGTTATACATAAATGAAGAAGATGGGCCGACAATTGAGTTGCTTTGCATTGTAAAGACTATTCCAGCTATAACTAAAATTATTGATGCAATGATTAGAGATTTTCCATAATTTGAGAGCGTCATGTTGTGTAAATACAATAATTATTTAAATGTATAAAAAACCTTCATTTATTACTAATTTGTGAGTTTTTTTTAATAGCAACAGTTTTCGTTATGACTGTAATGAAATTCTTATAAATGGAAGATACTATATAAAGCAATTGTCAATGGGCTTTTAAATTCGCTTGAAAACGGATCATATGATTATGTCGGTTATTTTATTTTCTTTGTTTATTATGTTGTAAATCCTGAAAAAATATGGTAGATACTTAAAAACTGCGAATTAATTTTGTTATCCCTAGAATGGTTATATAGTATGTTTGTGAAGTTTTTTTAATGACAACACAGAACAACAAAATATCGGTTTTTATTCTCGCAATCATTATATCTACAGGAATTGTAGCATCAACCAGTTTAAACACAGCGGTATTTGCCCAAAATACAACACAAACTAATAGTACATCCGTTAGTCCTCAAAATGCCAATTTCACCGCTAGCCTTTCAGGTCAAAATGAAGTACCGCCAACACAATCAATAGCAAATGGTACTGCCGAATTCAGCCCATCAACCGATCAAATCGCGTTTTTTATGAATGCTGCTAACATACAAAATTATACCGCAGCCCATATTCATTTAGCTCCACAAGGCCAAAACGGCCCAATTGTGGTGACTCTGGTTGATTTTTCAGTTCCTACAGATCAATTTTCCCGAAATGGTAATGCCTTTACTGCAGAAAACTTGGAGGGGCCAATGCAGGGAAAACAATTAACAGACTTAGTTAGCGAAATGAATAAAGGCAATACATATGTTAACATACACACAACACAAAATCCTGATGGCGAAATAAGAGGACAAATAATCCCTTCAAACCAATAGTTAAATCGGAGAAGATTAATCGAGAAGATTAATCAAGACTTTTTCATTTAATTATTTTAGTGTACATATGCGGTGTAACATGATAATAACAATTTAATATTTTCAAAAATGCAGTTTCCAAAGCATCCATTATTGGATTAATTAGTTGCTTAGTGTTTTTAGTTTGTATCAGTGACTTTATTGCCCCCATGTGCGTTTTCTGTTGCTGCTGGCGTATGCTTAGCAAAAACACCCTACGATGATTTATTAGTAAATACTGACAATAGTGGTAAAAACAAAACCAATATTTAAAATCTGAAATTGATTTTCTGCTTAACCTTAACCTGTATCATTCTACCCATGCATTAAGCACTTTTGTTTGCCTTTGATATTCCAACTGGATCAACATCAACATCCATTACTACCAATCGCGCCTACTCACCTCTCCAAATCCATTATATATGACAAATTTCTATTTTACTAGCATTAGTGGCAAAGGGAAATGACAATGATACTAAAAGATCACCGCGTGAAAGCAGTGGCCAAATGAAAAATAACGATAACCATGGAGAAGATCAAAACGTCCCATTTGATTCAGTTTTTTTACTAAAGGAGAAACATAGGGAAAAAACTCGAGTTGCCCTGACCTCAATCATAGCTTCTGCTGGCCTTACCATATCCAAATTTATAGTCGCCATTGCAACCGGAAGTCTTGGAATTTTATCTGAGGCATTGCATTCGGGCTTGGATATAATTGCAGCCATTATGACTCTTTATGCGATAAGAATGGCAATGAGGCCCCCAGACTTGGAACATCACTATGGATATGCAAAGTTTGAAAGTTTAACCAGCCTTGGGGAGACGATTCTCTTATTTGCGGTTGCAGGATGGATATTCTATGAGGGTATAGAGAGAATACTTTTCATCCACAGCGGACCTGAAATCACCGTATTTTCGTTTGCAATTATGATTGTTTCTATAGTGATAAATTTTAACCGTTCCAGAGCACTCTATAGAATTGCTCGCAAATATGGAAGCCAAGCATTGGAAGCAGACGCGTTGCATTTTAAGGCTGATATGCTAACCTCTGGGGTAGTGCTTGTTGGTTTAGCTGTTGTCTATTTGTTTGGCATTCCAAATGCGGATTCCTATGCCGCCATCACAGTAGCCGGTGTAATTGTTTATACATCCTTAGGTTTAGGGAGAAGAACCCTGGAGGTGCTTTTAGATAAAGCTCCAAAAGGCATTCAAGGACAAATACTTGAATCTGTAACAGGGTTTGAAGGCGTAAAAACCGTTCATAGTGTTCGTGTAAGAAAGGTGGGTTCTGAAACTTTTGTTGATTTGCATATTGAAGTCCCAAGGATTTTTACTCATGATAAGGCTCATAGAATAGCAACTAATGTTGAGAATAAAATTAAAGAAGAAATATTGCCAAATTCTGATGTTGTAGTTCATGTTGATGCCGTTAAAGATGATGTGACTGAAACAATAAAGGATAAAATAAGGCTGATGGCCACAAATTACCCTGCAATAAAAAACATCCATTCCCTCTATCTTTCCACATCCGTTCAGAAGGAAACGGAAAACTCAACTCAACTAGACTCAAATGTGGTGGGAGATGACGACAACCTAAATCCCTCTGGATCATCTTCATTATCATTGCATCTCTACCTTGATGTCCAAATAGATAGTAACTTGGATTTAAAAACAGCCCATGATATTATTGATGATTTTGAAAGAAAAATACAACAAGAAGTTCCAAGTATAAAGACCATCACGACGCATATCGAAACAGAAGTGGATATGGAAACATCTATTGGTAAAGAAGAGAAGACCGATCAATCCTTTATAGATAAAATAAAAGGTATTGCATTATCTGTGAAGGGTGTTTCTGACTGTAAAGATGTTGCGTTGGTATTTGCAGGAAAGGAAATCCACATCACCCTAACTATAAAGTTAAATCATTCATATGTAAAAATGGAAAATAACAATAACAATAACAATAACGAAAATATGGATAAAAAATCAATCTCGCAAAGCAATAAATTATCTGTGGGGACTGCACACCAAATAGCGACTGATATTCAAAACCTCATTTTAAAAAATACTGGGGCCTCAAGAGTAATAATTCATACCGAGCCCGATTGATAGTACCAAAAAATATAACAATTTATGATCATGTATTGAAAATAAAATTCAGACTTTGATTTATACGCCATAATAAAAATGCTTAATGAAAAAAAATGCTTAAAAAGACTATAAGCAATGATAAAATGTGTGTATGGTAAAGCGTATTAAATCATTAAGAATATCAAAAATCCCATTTATAAAAGGCAAGGTATTTTTTCCTGTTGTAAATCAAATTTATAATACTCCCAAATATTATTCTCAAAATATCTTCTCCAAATTTTAGTTTGTGTAATGTTTAACAAAGACTATGCATTTGATTAATTGCAATAGCGTGGTTTGAAATATGGTATTAAAAGATGGGTGATATATTTTTTGTTGTTGATTTTTTGTATTACGTTTTTATTGATTTAAATATATTTGACATATACTTTATTATATTGTGAAAATGACTTCTGAAGATCACGGTAAAAACCCAAATAACATTAACAATAACAATAGCAATTTAAAGATTAAACCTGCAGAACTAAAGAAAAAGATAGATGATGGGGAGGACATCTATATTTTGGATGTGAGAGATCCTCAGGAACATAAAACTTGGAAGGTGTACTATGATAGGTATGATGATACTCCTTTAATCCCAGTAGATAGTTTAATGTTATCTGATTCTTTGAAAGATATTCCAAAAGATAAAGAGGTTGTTACCTTTTGCGCTAGAGGAAACAGATCTATGAGTGCGGCTCAAATGCTCTCTGCGAGGGGATACAATGTAAAGAGTATGGAAGGGGGCTTATCTGGCTGGAATACGCTTTATGACATATCTCAAATCATTGATATCGGTTCACCTTCTCCTAAATCGTCATTGACTTCGCCATCCTCTTTGATGGTGTGGCAGATAAGGCGGGTATCCCGTGGATGCATGAGCTATATTGTAGCAAATCTTGATGATAAAAAGGCCGCAGTCATAGATTCAACATGTGAAATTGATGATTATATTGGCACAATTGTAAATGAAAACAACCTGGAAATTACCGGAATACTTGATACGCATTTACATGCTGATCACCTGTCTGGTAACACAAGACTGGCAAAAAAATATGGGTGTGATGTATACGTAAGTGCTTTAGAACCGTATGAATTAAATGATTTCCCTAATACCGAGGGATTAAACTTCAAATCCCTCAAAGATGGCGATAAAATAAAGATTGGCAATGAAGTTGTCTTGGATGCCATTCACACTCCGGGACACACAAGTGGCAGTTTGTGTTTTAAACTTCAGATTGATGAAGTTAAAGAAATAGGGTATGGCGGTGATGGTATTCAGAAAAAAAACGGGAATCCCAATTCTAGTAAAATATATTTATTTACTGGAGATACATTATTTGTGGATGGGGTTGGAAGACCAGATCTGCATGATAAAGCTGAAGAGTATACACACCATCTTTATAATAGTTACCATAAAAAGATATTAAGATTGCCTGAAGAAACTATAATTTTGCCTTCCCATTTCAGTGACAGGTTTGAGCATGGCAAACCGATCTACAGGACATTAAAATTTATCAAAGAAAATATGAATATAGCATCTGATACTGTGTCCGAAGACAAGTTTATCAAATCCATATTAAGCAGCATTCCATCTCAACAACCAATGAACTATGAAAAAATAGTATCAATAAACAAAGGCATGGTCCACTGTAACTTGATAGGACAAAGTGATCTAGAGACGGGCCCAAATTCTTGTGGTATCCGAGCCTAGTGCCTGTTTGATTTAACTGAATTTTCCTTCTCTTTGTGAATTTGATAAGGTAATTTTTCAGTATATGAACTGAAAGTAAATATCTCCAACAAAGATTATATTTTGTAAATGTCCTAATAGGCAAAAAAATTTTTTCCTTTCATTTCCTTCTCTTTTCTTGTTTGTATTTATAAATTTTTTATATGTTGGACTTATTTGCAAACATGTTCTTTGAAAAAAGAGGAAATATCATTCTGCCTTGAAATTTGGGGTACAGATTACAACAAAATTAAAGATGTTTGCATATTGGCAGAAGACTTGGGTTATTATGGATTCTTTTATGGTGAATCTTTAGCAGATCTGGATTTGGATTGCTGGACAGTTATATCTGCCTTGTCATCTTTGACTACAAAAATAAAATTGGGGCCTGTTATTACATATTTGCTACCGCAATATAGGAGCATTGCATTGATTGCTAAACAGGCAATTACCCTTCAAGAAATATCTGGGGGCAGATTAGAGCTTAGGACCGGTGCTGGGGCGACACTTAAGTATGCCACCCAATGGTGGTACCCATATGGAATAGATTACCCTGAAAAAGGAAAAAGGGTTTCAATATTAAATGAGGGAATTCATGTTTTAAAAATGCTATTAGAAAACAATGGTTACGTATCTTCTATACAGTCATCGGTAAATTTTAAAGGTGATTACTTCAAAATAAATGGAGCTAGTTTTAACAAACCTGCAAAAAAAATTCCCATAACCATTGCTGCAAAGAAAAACCAAATGATGCGGATAGCTGCGAAATATGCCGACATTTGGGAATCATCATACCTTTCGCCTCCACAGTTTTCTTCTCTAAATACCAATTTCGAGGGTTATGTCGCAGATCTTAAAGGCAAGGATAAGCACAATAACAGAAAAATATTGAAATCAATTGAGCTTGATGTTTTAATTGCAGAATCTGACAGTGAACTTGAATACAAAAAGAGAGTTTTTGCAATGGAAAGAGGACCTGCAGTATATAACCTAATTTTAAACAATGGTCTTGTTGGAACGCCTGACAATATTTCAAAAAGGATCAAAGAGTACACCAAAGCGGGGATAAATCAATTCCTTCTCGCATTTCAGGATCCATTTGATTTTAAGGCTTTGGAACTGTTTATACATACTGTAAAAGATGGTGAGTATTGACAGTTGTTGTTGCTTTTGCGATTGAATTTATAATTGGGTCTTCCAATAGCAAGTTTTTGAGCTCTATTTCTATGGCCTGCGTTATGGAATAAGGGGAATGCTAACCTGAAGATGCTCTATAACTAACAAAAGTTTATTCTCTATTATCATATACAATAAATTGACCAGCTAATTGACCAATTTGACCAGCTAATTGACCAATTTGACCAAATTCAAATACCTTTTAGACTTACTGTTTCAATGGATAACAAATGCCATGATTGAATCCAGCATGTCAATTAGCCACGCCTCCATAGTAATACAGGAATACCTAAAGGGAAAGACACTGAACCAAATAGCCAATGAAACTGGAAAATCAAAAGGCTAGGTATATCATCTGATAGATAATTGGAAAAACAGAATAGGAATACCAAATATTGAGGAGGTACGGGACTTTGTGGTTACGGTTAGAAAATCCGGTATCTCCATTAAACGATGCGCACAAGGCTTTGGGGTGCTACAGCTAATGAAAAAGGGAAAATTAAAATTAAACAAGGGCTGCTGCTCTTTTGTATAGAACCTTAAGGATCAAATCATGTTTGTATTTGATGTATTATGATGACATTATTTGGCCACCTTGAGAGTGTCACACATTTTAATGCCTTTTGATATGTCTTGTATGTTGAGAATAATTATTTATACGGGGAAAGGCGGCACAGGCAAGACTGTAAATTCTTGTTCTACTGCTGTTCATCTTGCTGATAACAATTACAAGACTTTGATATTGTCTTCAGATCCTGCACATACATTAAGTGATGCTTTTATGACCGACTATATTGGAAATGAACCGGTAAAAGTACTTGACAATTTGTTCGCCCTTCAGATAGATCCAGTGATAGAGATTAACAAGAATTTTAGCTCTATTTTATCATATATTGTATCTGTATTTTTCTCAAAAGGTATCGACGAAACCCTCTCTTATGAGATTGCTATGCTACCTGGAATGACACAGTTATTCTCTTTACTTAAAATTGAAGAAGCCCTGAAATATGGTGATTATGATGCAATCGTGTTGGATATGCCCGCGTCAGGGGAGGCTTTACGATATCTTTACTTTCCAAAGTTAGCTGGAAGCATTGGAAGAAAATTAACTGGATTCACTGGGGTATTTAGCGGGTTTGCGAAAATGTTTCAGCCCTTTCCTGGATTTTCAGCTTCCCAATCTAACCTACCTCCATCCAATGTTCTGCTGAACGAACTGGATCTATTGAGCCGGCTCGAATCTTTATCAAAATCAATAACTGATTCTTCTATTACAAGTTTAAGATTGGTTGCTAATCCTGATACATTTAGCATTGAGAATGCAAAAAGGGCATTGATGTCTGCCAACTTATATGGCATTAATGTTGATCTTGTCATCATAAATAAAATAATGCCAAAGGAAAGTTCTGATAGTTATTTTGCAAATTGGTCCAGATTCCAGAACAACAAAGTCGAAGAAGCAAAGTCTAATTTTTATCCCTTGCCTATTAGAGAGGCAAAATTGTATGATAGGGAGCTACGGGGAATAGATATGCTAAGGGAAAATGCTAGTTTGTTATTTGAAAATGAAGATTCCTCAAATATATTTTACACCGGAAAGGTGTTTGAATTCAAACAGGAGGGTTCTGGATTGAGAATGAAACTGAGGGTGCCATTCACAGATAAAGATGATTTTGAAATAATCCGTTATGGCGAACAACTATCAATAAAAGTAAGAGGTTCTACGGGATATGTAATCAATGTAATACCATTACCTGCAGCTACCATTGGAATGAAACTTGAATCAGCAAAATTGGTTAAAGACGAACTTGATATATTTTTTAAGAGGTGATTTGATTTACTAGAGCAATTTAATAATATATATAAATTTAACAATACTGTGATAGGCTACTTTAAATTTTGAAGTATGTTGAAATGTCTCTCGTTTATCGTAAGATTGGGAAAGGCTGAATATTACATATATGTGAATTTATAATTTGAGAATTATTGCCATGAATTATTGCGGATAACTAGCAAGCCATATTCCTGTAGCAGTATCTGCCAACAAAAGAAAAGTCATTCGCTGTATATTTCATCATTTTATTCCTTTCTGCAAGTCATATTAAATGAATTATTGGGTAAAATTTATAATGTGCGGAATAAGATTCTAGGTTTCTCATAAACGTGATACTATTTTCACTTTTGCAAGAAGCTCATGAGGTTCAATTGGTTTTCTTAGAATTTCATTGCTTTTGATCTCAGGAAAAATACTTAACACTTCATCTATGGCATCCAAAGCGGATAGAACAAACACCTTGATATCTGGGTTCATGACCTTGAATTTTGAATAAAGTTGAATCCCATTCAACCCTGGCATTCGTATATCCATTATTACTAAATCATAATGATAGGGATCCATTTGTGAAAAATGACTCAGTGCTTGATATGGATCTGAAAAGGATGTTGCATGATAACCTGCACTCTCAATAATAGTTACAAAGGTAAAAAGAATATCCTTATCATCGTCTATTAACAAAATATTAAAAGAAGAGTTGGATTTGTTATTTTTATTTTGTTGCATCTCTTCATATCTTTGTTTTCTTTTTTCATCAATTTCCACCTGTTCATTCTGGTTGTTGATTCTCTGAACAGAGTAAATTAGACTCGGAAACCTACAATATTTATCATTGCTATCGCATATTTCTGTAAAACCATAGTCATTATAATAGGTTGTTTTTTTTAAAACATCATGGAGATCCTTATAGATAACCATTTCATTTGATGGAGCAAGGTGATTTATTTTCGAGCAGATATTAATGGTAGGACCAAACAAATCCACATTATTTGAATTTGTTGATATGGCTAATTCTACTTTTCCATAATTGCCGCTGATTCTATAATCGATAGGTGGCAAACTATTTTTATCCAGGTTTGAACTTAAAATATGGTTTGCTTCAACCATTGCTAAACCGCAGTCTAAAACATCTTGAAAAGAAGATAAATTGGTGGAATTTACCGTTTTGGGAAAATAATAAATTAAGCAATCTCCAGCATTTTTAATTACCTTTCCGTTGTAGTTTTTGATTATTGAAGCCATTGTATTGAGGAATATGGAATAGTATTTTCTAATTTGTTCCGAACCTATTATTTTGGATGTATTCTCTGTGGAATTAACTATATCGATAATGCATACGCAATAACTATGTGTATAGTTGATAAATGTTATTTGATCATTGTTGAAACTTTTAAAATCATCACCCTTGTAATCGTTTTCTTTATTGTTGTTGCCTGGGGCAGGTGAGGAACATTCGCTAGTCATCTCTAATAAGCTCTCCATAGCTAGGTTTTGCATTCTGGTATTTTGTTCTGTATCCTTTAAAATCCACACAACCTTTAATATGCAATTCCATATTTTGTATTGTCACGATTGGTGAATCCTTAATTTGTGGATCCATACAGATTGACGATGTGGAATTGCGTGGCATTGACAAAATTACGCAATAAAAATATTTAAGTTTTTCGTTAACGCATTATTATTCTGTGTTTGGTGTTAATATTACAAATTATCGTCTAGTTTTTTAATCTAATGATATAGTATATCTAAGGTTTATGTAATTTACAATAAATTATTTTTTTTTGAATATTTATATTCAGTGACCATTGGTAAGTAATGGTTAAATACATACTAAATTCATCTGTAGTTATATAATGAAGAATTCATCTATAATAATTTCAATATTTATTGCTTTTACATTATTTGTATCTCCTTTAGGATATGGAAATTATGTTTTAGCTCAAGGTGGCAACACAGCTTCACAGGGAATCAGCCAAGGCCAAAGCAGCAACCAAAATAGCAATGTGGTTTCTGGCGGCAATACCGAGGATTCAGGCAACAATGAAAACACCCAAACACAAGCCAACACCGGAAGCAATACTGCAGCTCAAGAGGGTGGTTCTGACTAGCCTACTAAACTCAATCAAACACTGAAAACAACGCTTTGGGCAAACAAGGATGCTCTGACAATCCGGTAGCAGAGGAATATAACGTTAATGCATCTGCTGACTACATTGTCAATATTGATTCAATGGATCCAAAAGATGACAATTGAGTAAAGTGTGAATACAAATAAACAAACTACAGTAATCTTGACTTGTGATTTAATGCTCGTGTTATCAACTCATACCTTTACTGAAAATCTTTTTTATTTTTGGATTTTCCTAAATAGTTGGTATAATTTCATTTTTTGAATACTCAAACAACTAGATTAACTCTAATAATGGCATTAACAAAACATTAACTATAGTTATTTTTGTTTTGTTTCATTTTGATTGTTTTTTTATGGTGTCTGTTAAATGACTGTAATATACCTTTCGTAAGAAACCTTGCAAAGTTGATGGCCAAAATAGATTGGTATCTGATAAATCTATTATGTTTTACTAAATGTCTTTATTCATATAAAAAATAACAGTCAAATTGTTATTGGGCAATTTTTTTTAAATAGGTACTCATAATCTTTTTTTGAATGCAACAACAATATTTTTGTAATTATATCTATATTGCTTTGATTTTATGGGATTTATTGTTTCAAGGGTTGTTATGTTGCAAATTGCAAAAATAACGACTGTATTTCTTCCTTGTTTACCTAATTGTTTATATGGATGCAAAAAAAGATGACTATTAAATAGCTTTTCTCATTTCTTCATAATTTGGTTCTACCATTGGATTATCTGATACCCATCTATATTTTATTTTTTGATTGTTATCTACAATAAATATAGATCTTTTTGCTGCCTTGTAGTCTTTTAATTTACCTAAACTTGGCATTACTACGCCATACTTTTCAATAGTTTCCCTATTGTAATCACTTAAAATTGGGAAACTAAGGTTGTGATGCTCTGCAAAAACTTTGTTTGCAAAAGGACTATCTACAGATATTCCTAAAATTTTCACATTTTTCTGTTGCAACCCATTTAAAGAATCTCTAAAATTACACATTTCTGTGGTGCAAACAGGCGAGCCAGCTGCTGGAAAAAATGCTAAAATAGTCTGATTATCCTTATAATCTGATAACTTATGAAATTCTTGGTTTGTATCTAATAATTCAAAATCTGGAGCATTATCTCCTGTCTGTATTTTACCGCTATTGTTATTGTTATTATTTTCCACGGATGAGGCCATTATTGGTTTTAATATAACCTTGATGTAAAAAAAGTCTTTCTGTTGCAGTGAAAAATATAGTTATGCTAATAAAGATAACAAATAACATATTTGTTATTTATTACTTAATGTGTTGTGTTATACGATTGTGATCTACTAACAATGGCAACAATAACTGCAACAACAATAAAGCAAAAGCGGAAGAAGATGACAACAAATATTGACCTTACACATTAAAACATTCATAATTATGTTACCATTGTTGTTACAATCGTTATTTTTCTAGCATGAGGCCGATTGAAATTATTTTAAAACTTACGCTCAAATGTAATTATTTATTGCTATGTTACCTTAATTGATTTCAGATTCAAATTCATTTAACTTTCGTAACTCTGAAATTATTTCTTTTAGTTTTGTTATCGTTATGTCCAACTCCTCTTTTGTATTTTGATATCCTAATGATAGCCTTATGGAGCCAGCTATATCTTTATGGGAAAGACCAAGCGCTTTTAGCACATGGGAGGCTTTTTGTTTCTTATTTGATGAACATGCAGAACCAGTTGATAGAGCTATTTCATTTTCATCTAGTTTTATTAACAGGTCTTCACCATTTATACCTTGAAATGAAAAATTGATGTTATTTGGAACCCTTTGTTTTTTTGATCCATTCAATATTGAATGTGGTATTTCATTGATAATCCTTTTTATTGCGTAACTTTGAATCTCTTTTATTCTGTTTTTATTTGCTTCTAGTTTCATTGTTGCGATTTCACATGCTTTTCCAAACCCTACTATTGATGGTACATTTTCAGTTCCGGATCTTAATTTGTTTTCCTGGCCTCCACCAAACAGTATGGGCTCAAGATTTACCCCCATTTTTATATAAAGGGCCCCAGCTCCTTTTGGCCCGTTTATCTTGTGCGAGGAAATTGATAATAAATCTATATTCAGGTCCTTGACATCTAGTGGAATTTTTCCTAATGCTTGAATTGCATCTGTGTGAAAGATTGTCTTTTTGTTTTTATCCTTTGCAATCTTTGCCAATTTTTTTATTGGTTGAATAGTTCCTATTTCATTATTGACTAACATGATGCTTATCACCCCTGTTTCCAAAGTAACCAGTTCCTTGAATTTATCTTCATTAATTAGGCCGTCTTTATTGGCGGGAATAAAGTCGACATTAAATTTCATTTCTTTTTCTATGTTCGATATTGTTTCTAAGATGGAATCATGCTCTATTTCAGATACCATTATTTTATTGCTTAAAGGATTTGTTTTTTTTATTAATTTTGCGCAACCTGCTAACGCCAGATTGTTAGATTCAGTTCCTCCGGATGTAAAATGGACCTCTGATTTACTGCATCCTATCAGTTTAGATA
>JBKJYK010000073.1:0-2923 GCA_046715515.1 Candidatus Nitrosocosmicus sp. | reverse complement strand
TTTTGCTAAATAGAAGCGAACGTTTGGATTCTTAATGTAGCTGCAGTTTTTCATTTAATTGATCATTAATTATTACTCGCTCTTCTCTAAATAATACTGTTGAGGCACAAGTATCGATATTTAAAATAAAACCAATTCGACTGTTATATCTATCAGATATTGAAATCTGTCCCTTGTCACCGATAGCCTTTGCAAATGGGTCATTTTTTTGCCTAGAGACATTAATTATTCCCATCATTGTCTCAAGGTTAGGTATCATATTTTTTATAAAAGTCCTAAACTTTAAAATCTCATTCGAATAAAGACCCAAGGATTTCTCATCCCACTCTAAAAAATAATTACCAAATGACATATCCGGTTTAATCAAGGGGGCAAGATTGGTATTAAAAAACAAGTCTTGGATAAAATTTGAAGTTTGTAACACATCTATATGAATATAGCCACACACATACTATACCTTTACATCATATTAGCCCGTGCCCATCATACAGGATATTCCACACACTTTTATTGTTTATCTTGAAACTATTGCTTCTGAAAACCATTTTGGTATCATATCTTTTCCATTTTTTAATAAGTAGGAGATGCTGCTATCTAAAATATAGGTATTCGCATAGTCATCTGAATTTCGAATGCTTCGTCCATACGCTTGTATTAATCGCAATATGGTGTTCCATTCATACCATTTGGGGTTTCGTTGTTTTAGCACAGAAATTTTTTTATCAGTTAAATCAGGGTAGGGAACCTTAACTATAATCTGAAATCTAGAAAGGTCATCTTTAAGGTCTACCCCTAAATACATAGATGGGGAAATTAGAACCGTTGGTTTTAAGCTCTCAAAATGTTTTAGAATCATTTCGTTTCTATCCAATTTTGGGTTTGTCTCTATCAGCCTAACAAAATTGTTTTTAGATATGTTATTTTTAATGAACTGTAATTGGGAGTATGAGGTGGTATGAATGATGCCCTTGTCATTTTTGTGGACAGAAAGAAGATTATCAATAACTTTTGCTATATGGGGCAATGACTCACTCATAGTTTTTGCGCTTAACCATGCCACATTCATCAAATATATTGGCCTATGTTCAACAGGGAATTCAGATTCTTCGATTTTTATGAATTTTACTTGATCTTTTTTTAGCCCTACAGCTTTACAAAGATTGTCTTTACTTAATATAGTAGCGCTCATTAACAAAGATACTGATCCCTTGTCAAAAATATCAACAAAATAATTTGACACATCCAATGGCTCCATTTTGATTCTGCTTATTTTGTTGTCATTCTCATTTTTTATCAGGTTGGTTACCAGCCAATTGTCCTTGTTAGATTTCAAATCATCCAGAAAAACAGACAAATTCTTTTCAAACGCCAAAGCATCGATCAGGTTTTTTTCAGTGGCGTCAATCTCTTTCTTTTTACCCGCATCGTTTCCCGCCAAACTTTCGGCTTTGTTTATATAATCATAAAAGCGTTCCTTCAGATGAGTGCAGAAATCAACATATGTATCAACATCAAGAGGTTTATTTTCAGGTAGATTCAGTTTTGGAAAAAACCTATTTAGGTATTCTTTATTTATTATAAAGTTTTTGAATGTAGATACCTCAGATTCTAATGTGTGTGCCTCATCCAAAATCAAAAGTTTTCTTTTATTCACTCCAGAGGAATAAAATAGGTCAGATAAAAAATACTTATAGTTATAAATAGTGTGACTAGACTTTACAGATATCCATTTTTGGTGAAAATATTCACAAGGTTTCCACTGAATTTGTACAAGCTGAGAGTGCTGTTTTGTTTTATCGTGATATTTTTTTAAAGCATATTTGTTTATATCGATGCTCTCATAGATAGTCCCTTCCATCTTAGTCTCATAATCACTTAACCTAGTTTTGTATAAACAATCATATTCGTCTTCTTTTAAGCATGGGCCGTAATCACAGCTTTCTTTAATGCCCATATCTTCTTTGACAATACAGGGAAAATTATTTCGTCCCTTTACTTCATATAAATAAGGAAAATCTTTGGAGTATTGAGTTTGCAAGTCTTTTGTCGAAGTACAAATATGAGAGCTTCCAAGAAATCTTGACAGGGCCACAGCAACAGCACTTTTTCCAAACCCTGTAGGGGCCTCTAAAAAAATATATTTATATCCGGATTTTAAGGCTTGATCAATTTCACCAAGCACCCTATCCTGATTGGAACGAATACTATCAAACGGGAAAAAACTACGCAATGACATAAGAAAGAATGATATAATAAAGACAAATGGAATATTAAAGTATAACCAAAGATTTTTCTTATTTTTATTCTATTTCATTGTTTTTACCCATTGATTTTGCTCAAATTAGAAAATAATATTAACCCATAAAACCATATCCCATAATTCTCATAGTTTTTGAGTCAGGATTAAATACAACACACAAGTTATTTTTAATATATGCTATTGGTTTTTCTAATGTAATGTTTATTTCGTTATCTTCAATTTTTTTTATTTTGACTGTGCGAATCTGCAATCCGACGCTTATCATATAATTTTTGGTTTCAGCGATATCTTCCTTGAAAAAAGGATTTTTGTTGAACTTGATTTGAAAACTATCAATAATGGTTTTTGATAAACCCGGAGAGGCAATAACATCACCTCTTGAAATATCCTTTGCAGAAACACCTTTAATGGCTAGTCCCACACGAGATAGTTCCTTTGAGTGATTTACAGGAGCGTCATGCATTTGAATGGATTTTATAACTACAGGTTTGTTTAAAGGATTTATCTCCAATTCATCATATGTTTTGATTTCGCCTTGTTTTATGGATCCTAAAACAACAGTACCAACACCTTTAACGTCAAAAACATGATCAATTGGGATATAAACAGAGTTATTAGTGGTGGAAGAATCAGAAGAAGCAGCAGCAGCAGCAGCAGCAGCAG
>JBKJYK010000072.1:0-5078 GCA_046715515.1 Candidatus Nitrosocosmicus sp. | reverse complement strand
CTCCAGTCACTACCTTTGAAGATAAGATTGAGATATCGAAAAAGTTTTCCAATGTTGAGCTCATCTTATGCAATATTTCGGATTTTTTAACGAGGTTTTTTATTCTTAGGGTATGATAGTTCATGTGAATTTCATTTGCTTCATCATAGTCAACCCCATAAATATCTGAGATTTTTAGGTTAATGTTTTTCTCATTTTCCTTAGTTATATTGTCATGGAGTTTGTCTATCGCAATTTTTCCTTTTAATATTTTGTTGTTTCTGCTGTTGATGTTATTGCTATTGTTTTTTTCAGAACTACCATCTTCAACTCTAAAAGAATTCATAACGGGAATACTCTTATTTAACTAACCGAGATACAAAAACCTTTCATTTTGAATTATTGTTCCAGCCAATAAACCAAATGTTTGATTAATTGCGTTGAAATTATTTTAATAAACACTTAATTATAGAATAATAGAATTACCTTTTCTATAAAGTTATGCTTATCCATCCAAAATTCATATTTGTTACAGGTGGTGTGATGTCTGGTTTAGGAAAAGGAATTGTAACTTCTTCAACTGCAAAATTGTTGCAGCTTTGCGGATTAAAAGTATCTTGCGTAAAAATTGATCCTTATCTTAACTATGATGCTGGAACTATGAACCCTCTTACTCATGGCGAGGTATTTGTAACTGAAGATGGTGGTGAATGCGATATGGATGTTGGTAATTACGAAAGATTTCTTGATGAAAATTTAACCATAGATCATAATATTACTACGGGTAGGATTTTTTCGAATGTGATAAAATCTGAAAGAGCGGGTAAATACCTTGGTCAATGTGTCCAAATAATCCCACACATAACTGATGAAATTAAAAGCCAACTAAGGGAGATATCTGTGAAAGAAGACCTTGATGTATTGGTGATAGAGTGTGGAGGTACGGTTGGGGATATTGAGAGCCTACCATTTTTAGAAGCATTAAGGCAGATGAAATTAGAAGATGAGTATTCTGATACTTTTTTCATCCATGTAACTTTGGCACCAGTTTTAGATACTGTTGGGGACCAAAAAACCAAACCAACGCAGCATAGTGTCCAGGAATTGCGTAGAATCGGCATCCAGCCCGACCTTTTAGCTGTCAGATGCAAAACTCAACTGACCAAAGACACAATAAGAAAAATATCGCTTTTTGCAAATATTTCGCCTGATTCTGTAATGTCTTGTCATGACGTTTCCTCGATTTATTCTGTGCCAGAGATTTTGTATGAACAAGGAATTGCAAAAGTGATACTAAAAAAGTTAAACTTATCATATAATTTGGATATTTCTGATTGGAAAAAAATCTCAAAAACATACACTGGATACAATGACCACATAAAAATTGCAATAATAGGCAAATATGTCAATCTAAAGGATAGCTATGTAAGTGTTTACCAAGCGTTACTCCATGCAGGTGCAAAACTTAACACCGAGATAGAAATTGATTGGATAGATTCTGAAAAAATTGAAACCAAAGATGATGGTTCGCTAGACTATGGAAGATCTAATAACAGTCTAACCCTGCTTAATTCTTATGATGGGATATTGGTTCCGGGTGGTTTTGGGGCTAGAGGTAGTGAGGGCATAATCAATGCATCAAACCACGCCCGTGCCAACAACATTCCCTACCTTGGAATATGCTTTGGTTTCCAATTGGCAATTATTGCTTTTGCAAGATATGTATGTAAACTGTCCGATGCAAACACTACAGAAATCAACGAGAAAACCTCAAACCCACTGATAGTATACATGCCTGAACAAAAGCATATTAAAAATCTAGGGGGTACAATGAGGTTGGGTTTACATGAAATTGAACTGACCGCAGATTCCAATGCCTTTGAAATTTATAAAAATAGCTCAATTGAAAGAAGACATAGGCACAGGTATGAGTTCAACCAAAATTTTAAAGAACTTTTGGAAAAGCATGGGATGAGATTTACTGGATCATCTGATAATGAAAAAAGAATTGAAATTCTGGAAATACCAAAACATATGTTTTATTTTGGAATCCAATACCATGGGGAATTCCATAGCAGACCGGGTAACCCTGAGCCGTCCTTTGAGCATTTCATTAAAGCTTCGATAAAGAAAAAAGCAACAAAGAGCAATCAAATTTTCAGTTCATAAATCTTTTGCCGTGCGTCTCTCAGGGAAATTTTCTTTTTAACATACCCTCTGTTAAGTAAATGTGATAAAGATAGCCTGATTGTCCTCTCAGGAAGCATTGTCTTGTTTATCAAATCTTTTTGGGTCATTGTGCCCTCATACTCCAAGGTTTTTAAGATCAGCTTTGCACTAGGAGGCATCTTCAAAAGGTCTTCGGCATACTTGACTTTTTTTTCTATAATGTTTGTTGCAGAATAATTGTTATTTAGGGTAACCAGTTTTGCTGGAAATTCGTGTTTGTGACATTGTAATTTGTCTGAAATCTTTATTCTAAATGTGCCATCTAAAATTACCTCGCAGTGATGGCTTGAAGTTATATCAGCTATCTCTATAGAGCTGTCACTGGAAACAATAAGTGGTCTTCTTGTATTATCCAGGGAATTTACGGAAATGGCAACAAAAACGTGAGAGTTCTGTAATACTATTGGTCCACCAGCAGACATTGCATATGCAGTTGAACCTATCGGTGTCGCAATTATAACCCCGTCACTATTATCATGCCATATGTCTTTGTTGTTTATCCGTAAAAAATGCTCCATTAATATTGCGCTTTTGTTTGAAAAGATTGCTACATCATTTAGTACAGGCTCTATGTCTTTGCCATCAACGTTTACCGCCAGTCTCTCTTCTTCTCTCACCTCGTAATTTCCCGACTTTAGTTTGTCTTTGACTTTATCAATTTCTTTTACATCAATTTGGGCAAGAAAACCGGTGGAGTTTGATTCATATAATCCCAAAACGGGGGCGGACTCAACTGATACCTTATGAAAATAATTCAATATTCCCCTGTCACCACCAGGAACTAATACAAGATCAACCTCTTTTGCAATTTCTTGGTTGGAGCTACCCATTATCAATGTTTGAATATGGGACTCCTCAAGTGATTTAATTAATTGAGACAAAACTGTTGAATCCTTTCCTGTAAACCCTGATAAAGCAATTCGCATTATGTAAATCTTTGTTGAATTAAGGTAATTTAATAAAGTTTGTATTTTTTTAAAGAATTTATTCTATGATTTTAAATTTAACTGCATTATAACAATAAGATGCGTGTCTTTCAATTATATTTAGTTTCCTCGGTACTTTTTCCAAACCCTTTGTTTTTGAATCCAATGCCCCAATAACGGAACCGACTCCAAAGCATAATCCCCACAAAGGATCTTTCTCTTTTAAGTATGAACATGTAAATCCTGCTGTTAGTATGTCACCTAATCCAGTAGAATCAATATTAGTTCTTTGTTTCAAGTCCAAAGTGTAAACTAGTTTCTTGTGTAAGAGCGATATTTGGTTATTGCTGGTTGAAACAACAAAATCCAGATTGTATTTTTTCCTCAGCAATTTCATTCCTTCAATTCCAGTAATTCCGTTTGTTAGCACGGAGAGCTCACTTTCGTCGGCTTTGATAGCCGTTATGTCTTTGATATTGACGTCTAGTTGTTTCTTTAACGTGATCAGGAAAGTTTCTCTGTCCCAGCATCGTAGGAATCCTTGGGGGTCCAACATTATGAATTTGTCTTTTTTTCTTGCCTTGGAGAGATTTTGAAATATTTCATTTGGAATTTCATCAATGACGGGGCTTAATACAATGCCATCCAATCCATCGATATCCAAAAAGGTGGTGTCGATTGGCGAGCATTTTGATAAAAGATACAAATCCCTATCCCCATCACGGCTCATAACCAGTCTAATTCTAGTTGTTGGCTTTTTGACATCGATCTGGTCTTCTTTTACATAAATTCTATTTTGATTCAGGTAATCCAATCTTTTATTGTCAAGGTCATTACCTATTTTGGTAAACAACACTACATCAAAATAAAATGTTTTTGCAATTATGGAGCCATAACATGATGGTCCTCCCAGACTCTCAGTCTCAAATCCCTCCGTGTCTTTAATTGAGTCTAAAACAATATGTGAAAAAATACCAAGTCTCATGATCCCTTACGATTCAATATAAAAAAATTTTATCAACATAATAAGGTTATCATAAGATTTAAAGCATAGAATAGTTCCAAAAATAACAGATGCCGAAAAAAAGAACTAGTCGGGGTAGAACCAAAGGTGGAAAAGGAAGTTCAGGAACTGTACATTGCAGTCAGTGCAGTGCGATGGTACCAAGGGATAAAGCAAAGAAAATTACTGGAAGGATTACTTTAGTAGAGCCAACTCTTGCAAAAGAATTGAAACAACAAGGGGCATACATTGCACCTTCTACTGATGTAAAATTCTATTGTGTTTCTTGTGCAGTGCATAGAGGTATAGTTAAAGTACGTTCAGAAAACGATAGAAGAAACTCAGGCAAGTTAGGATAATAACATCAAGTTATATTGACTCTGAATCACAAATTTTAATTATATGAGTGTGTAATAAAATTTTTTAACCCGGCTGTTATCATTATTTTGTTGTTGTAGAGATAAGTGTGATAAGAGAACAATAAAAAAACCGGAAATGTTTTTATTAGCCATCAATGGAAACTCTAGTTTAGATATTAATTGCATCACTGATTCTTTATTAAAGTTCCTTTGCTTTTTCGTTATTCTCCTTATTAGTATTTGATTCTGATGGGGACGTTGTTTTTTCGTTATTCTCCTTATTAGTATTTGATTCTGATGGGGACGTTGTACTTGTTGTAGTTTTAGTAGAAGATGTTGATGTCGTTGTTGGTTTTTTATCATCCTTTTTGAGATTAGAAGTTGATGCTGCTGTCGCCGCTGGGGTGGGTTTTGTAATTTTTCTATCTTCCTCTTCTATCTCAGAGAGCATCTGATCCGTATTTCTACCCATTTCATAGGGATCAGTTCCATCTATAAATACTGCCTTTCTTGGCGGACTTGTTGTTGTGGTTTCTTCAGATCTGGCTCTTGTTTCTTCAGATCTGGCTCTTGTTTCTTCAG
>JBKJYK010000071.1:0-2523 GCA_046715515.1 Candidatus Nitrosocosmicus sp. | reverse complement strand
CTGCTCCTGCCACTGCTCCTGCCACTGCTCCTGCCACTGCTCCTGCCACTGCTCCTGCGAACAGCAAAAAAGACAACAAAAAAGGTACCAAGAAAAAATCTGAACCAAAAAAATAATTTTATTTTTTATTAAGAATTTCTAAATCAAAAACAATTCAATGGATTGTTTTTGCTTCTATATCCTTTAAATATGATATTTCCTTTACAATTTTATTAGTTTCTGGCTCAAAATCTAGGAAATTATTGATTGATATAAATTCATTTAGAGGGTCATAAGAAGAAAACAATGAATGGGTTGTTTTAATCATTAAGTGTATTTTTGATTGGTTACCTGAGTTGGAAATTATATTTATCTCATTATGTGAATCATTTGTAATCTTTTCAGTTGTTTTTATGATGCTATCTATCCTATCAATCTTTTCTTTTGCGGGATAAATAAACATACAGGTTTTTTCTATTTTTTGTATGTTGGAATCAATGCACATTGTAAAAGATCTGCTAAAAACCTCTTCTATGTTATTGGATTCTTTGCTTGTTGCAATCAAATTGAATTCATTTGGAAAACCTTTGCCATAAGATGTGACGATAATGTCTTTGACTGCATTGTTGGTAATTTTAAAACATTCTGGGATTGATATTTCCGGATTATTCTTAAGAAAAGAGTTATTATCTACGATTATGGTTGAGTTTGAATATTTGTTGATAAAGGACAATGACACTCCAGAATTAAATATTTTCCTCTTTTCAAAGCCAAATGGCATTATTACAAAACTAATTATCACTTTACCGCCAATTTGATGCAAAAAATTTGTTAATATTGGAATTATGGCTATTCCAAATTTAGATGCTAAATTACCAATAATTATAATATTGCTAAAAGAGTCAACACTAGATGAAATTTTATCTATTTTCTCTAAAAAGGACTCTCTTATTTTATAAATGGGAGGATTAACCCATGAACCGCTGTCAATTGTAACATTCTTTTTATTGTGGTTATTCCTTTTCTTGGTGCTTAATAATAAATAATCTGAGGATTTAGTTTCTTTAACAATATCCAGTGTGATTTTACTTCCGGCATCCCCCACTCCAATAAATAGGACATTGTCTCTTTCATTATTAATGTCCAACAACCGTAAATTATATCTATTAATGGATAAAAATGTTATAGATAAAAATTATTGATTGATTATCAACTTTATATGATTTGAGTTCCTTCCAAACTATGGGTTGAGTATCCTGTTATCCTTACCCTAATGGTTTTACCTAGGGGTAGTTTGTTGTTACTGTTTTTTAAATTCATAAGGCGAAGGTCTCCGTGTAATTCTGATAACCTTTCCTTATTGTAATTGTTGACATTTGTTTTTGTTACTGTATTTTCAATTGGATTTTTTATAACTATGGATTTGTAGTATTGATTTCTGCCCTTTAGTCTTCCCATATCGATTTCATCAATAAGAACTTGTCCTTCCCATTCTAACCATCTCGAATTTCTTTTTTTTGCAATATGCTTCATAATGCTATGCAATTTTTTAGATCTTTCTGTAACTATTTCCTGATCAATTCTTTTCAATTTAGATGCTAAAGTTCCGGGCCTAGGACAAAATTTAGATGAATTTATAATGTCTGGCTCTGTTTCTTTTATCGTTTTTAAAGTCAATTCAAAATCCTCGTCAGTCTCTTCCGGAAATCCTGTTATTATGTCAGTAGCTATTGTCATATCAGGCATTTTTTCCCTGAATTGCCTTACTATCTCATTGAAAGTTTTTACAGTATGTCCTCTTTTCATTTTTCTTAAAACCATTTCACTGCCACTTTGCACCGGAATATGGATGAATTTAAAGATTTTATTACTTTTAGAATAGATGTTTACAAGATCTTTTACCATTCCCTTAAGGTACATGGGATTCATCATGCCCACCCTTATTTTGTAATCTTTTTCTATTTCGTCACATCTTCTTAATAATTCCACAATATTTGTTCCAATGTCTATACCATAACAACCATTGTCTGTTGATGTAAGCCATATCTCTTGGGTCCCTTCTTTTAAGTCCTGCTTTATTTGATTTATTATTTTGCCTATTCTATAACTTTGGAGGTCTCCTTTTGCTAATTTTGTTTGACAAAAAGAACACTCGCTTAAACAACCAGATGCTATTTCAACAATACTTATTGTGGGATTTATCCTAACCCTTGGTAAGTTTATCTTTTCTATTTCTGAATTTTGTAGGGAGACAATTTTCTGTCCATTCAAAGTTGAATTTACAATTTCAACAGTTTTATCAATAGAATTAGGTCCCATTAAACTCGCATTTGGATTTATCTTTTCTACTAACTTTTGATCGGCTGAGGGGAGACACCCTGCTACTACTATTGGCTTGTTATTCTTAGATAGGTTTTTAATTCTATGTGCCATTTTGTGTTCGGTTGTATCTTTAACCGAACAAGTTACTATAAGATTAATATTGGCTACATCAGAATTATTCGCTATATCAAAGCCGTTATTTCTAGTTGTCCTGCAATCATT
>JBKJYK010000070.1:0-2934 GCA_046715515.1 Candidatus Nitrosocosmicus sp. | reverse complement strand
TATGTGTATAATGTCTATGTTACATTGTTAAGTTATGTGAATTCATTAGATAAATTAAAAGCATTGGAGAATACATATCACAAAGCCTCCAATTTGAAATTTCAAATATGTGTTCAATCTAACTGCGAATTTGATTTTCTATTGCATGATCAAATAAACTACACTAACCAAGAAGGTGTTGTCATATCACAACAATGGTTAAATGGTTATCAATTCATTTAGTAACTTCAATATTCTGGATTGTGTTTCTTGATTTCATGAGTTAAATGACTCAAAAACTAATTTGGTATATAAGGTATTATCACCCAATTCGATTAGACATGATCGGAGAGTATAAAAAATTTTTATTGCACTTGTCTCTATAGCTACATTAATTACATCTGCGATACTCTTTAGTGGAGCACTACAACTAACTATAGTTTATGCACAAGCACCGGCTACTAGTAATTCCACAGACTCAAAGCAACCTCTACCCGTTATTCTGATACATGGTTATTTTTCAGATGCTTCAGTGTGGAATAAATGGCAAGATCTACTAAAAAAAGATGGTATTTCCGCTTATCCGATAACATTTAAACAATCTGATGATAAATGTGGGTCTGCTGCAGAGCATGCAAAAGAATTGTCGGATCAAATTGCACAAATCAAAAGCCAAACTGGGCGAGACCAACAGAATATAGTTGGACATAGAAAAGGCGGATTAGACGCTAGAATGTATCTGGCCAATGATACAAAAGATGTAGCAAACCTAATAATGATTGGAACACCAAACGCCGGCTCACCGTTAGCAGAAAACAATCACATGTGTGCTCCTGCAATATATGATTTAAAACCCGGGGCTCCTGATACCAAAGTAAAAATGAATCCAAATACTACATATTTTACTATTGCTGGTGATTGGAACCCTAATACCGGAAATTGTAATCTATCGCTATTTTCATTTGCACAGCAGACTGGATCATCAAATCTTCCAAAACCAAACGATGGAATGGTTCCGGTGTCTAGTGTAGAGGCACTTGAATATTCAAACAGTCTTGGACACAGCAAAAGCTGTCATTCAAATCTATTAAGTGAATATGAATATGGATTAGCTAAAAACTTATTGATAGGGAATAAATAAGACAAAAGAAATAGCATTAAGAATTAGGGTCATTTTTTTTCTATCAGTCGAGCAGTTAAACTATAAAAAAAACAAATTGCTGGATGTGAATTGTTTCTAAACTAAAAGATAAAAAATAGAAAATTTTTTTTATGGATTTGTTATTATTTCATTATTCATATGACGGATTAGATATATGCTGTTACCTGGGAATTCCAGTATTCATATTATATTTTTTCTTCACTCTTTGTTTTTTTTCTTGTTCCCACTTTATCTGTAATATGTCTTTTAAAAAAATAAATCAAATATGTATATGATGAAGTGTAGATATTGGATTCTTGAATATGTGTTAATTTCCGTAGGTTTTAGCAAATGAAGCAAATATGGAATAAAATAAATTATTAATCAACCAAGCAGATAGTAATGGACAATCATAATAAACAAGAGAATTTACATCATGATGCTGGATATTTTGACACAGATATTAATAATACCGATATCGATAGTGAAAAAATAATATCTTTGGATAATAATGACGTGCGAGTTTATAGAAGTGAGGATGGGGGGATAGACGAGAACAATAATTCAACGAATATTTCCACCACTAATATCGCTCTCAATCCATTTGCTGCAGCATTGGACATGTGGCAAGGCTATGTCAAGTCATGGAATAATGCATACAATATGTTTTTCTTTAGAAATTCACCTATGACAAAAGGCGAATTTTGGTTTATGTATTATAAGTTTGATTCAAAATCTAATGAAAAAACAGACTAAAAATAACAATTGAGCAGTATATTTTGAGCTTATGCATAATGACTACCCGAAACCTGAAAATTTATTGCTCTGAATTAAGAGGGTAATTAATTATTTTCCTTCAGATCCGTAAATAAAAAAAGGGAAAAGGGACTAAAAACATCTTTACAATTTAAGGGTGGTTTTATCCTACATTCATATTAATAACCATAAAATTAGTTTTAGGGGCAATTCATGGCCTGGATAAAAAAATGAAAATTTGTTGCAACAATTGATCATTGTCGATATTGTTTTTATTAACAATATCATATGTGGTGGAATAAAAATGATATAACACACACTGAATGCATATATGCAATCAACTATCCCCAAATTTTTTCCCTAAACGTAATTTTCTTGTTTAAGATAAAATTGCTAACTGATGCCACAACAACTGCCAACAATAATGCTATTACATAGGATATATTTGATTCTACCAAAATATACACAAAACCCAATTGTATGGATGCTCCAAGGGAACAAATAATCAAAAAGAGCAGATACTGTTTAACTAAATGCTTTGGAGAAAAGTCTCTGTCTCCAAAAGTCCATAATTTATTGAGAACAAAGTTAGATGTAATGGATGCAACTATGCCAATAAGTGTGGATTCCATGTACCATAGTTTCGCAAGCAAACCACTGGAGAGAATAATAGACACCAGATAATTTACTAATAGTCCGCTTGCTCCTACGGTAAAAAATCTTCCTGCCTTTGAAAGAAACTTTATCGAGTTCTTTTCATCCAAAGAATTTAAGTTTGCCTTCTTACCATGCCTGTATAGCTTCCATAAAGATTGCACATAATTTATGGTTGTTATGTAATCCATTTTACTTTTGCCTGTTATTCTATCTGTAAAGACATATGGAATTTCTATGACTTTGATTTTTTTGCCTTTAACAAGTAATTCTAGCAGAATCTTATAGCCTTTGGTGTCAAATTGGATATTCTCAATGGATTTCTTATGAAATGCAAAAAAACCTGACATAGGATCTTTGATATTGCCCATATCCAGGCTCACCCTAGCTAAACTGTTTGCACC
>JBKJYK010000069.1:0-8799 GCA_046715515.1 Candidatus Nitrosocosmicus sp. | reverse complement strand
TTATTGCATATTGCAAAAACAGGTATTGTTAGCAAAGGGTTGAAAAGGTAAGAAGATTGAATCTTTAATTTGTTATGTTGTGTGTCTTTGTTATGGCGGAAACATGCAATTTTTTGCACCATCTTTTTGGGATGTGGTCCCGACACTGTTGACCATTCGGATAAAATCTAAAGGAAACCCAAAAGATGGGGTTTTTCCCTGGATGGTGCTTAATTTAATTTCACAAATTCAGCACCTCAATAACATTTGCAAATGATATGTCGGGCGTGGGCCCTCCACCTATTGCGTATATTTTGTCTCCCACTGTAGCCGCTGCCAGGCCGTGCCTCGCTGTTGGGGTTGGGGGACCATTAGACCATACATCCTTTGTTGGATTGTATATCTCGGTGTTGTCAAATGTTTTGTCTGGTGCCTCTCCCCCAAACACATAGATTTTTCCATTTGCAACTGCTGATGCTATTCCACCCCTTTCAGTAGGCATTGGGGCTTTGGCTGTCCAGGTGTCCGTGTTTGGATCGTATGCCTCATTTACGTTTACGTTAGAGGATTTGCCTGTGGGTCTTCCGCCTAACACATACAAAATGTCGTTGACCACCCCAGAAGTCATGTGCTGCCTTTCAGTAGGCATTGGGGCTTTGGCTGTCCAGGTGTCCGTGTTTGGATCGTATGCCTCATTTGCGGTTAGCGGTCCGTCAGCGACTCCGCCCACCGCATAAAGAACCCCGTTTACAAATTGGGCAGTCAACGCCGCCCTTGCTGTGGGCATGGGGGGACCTTCAGTCCATTGGTTTGATGTTGGGTCGTAAACAAACAACTTGTCTGAGGGAACTTTGTCATCAAGGTATCCACCAACAAGATAAATTTTGCCGTTATGGGGGGCGGCAGCTGCATGGTTGAGATTAACCGGTGTCGGGGCACCGATGGTCCAGGTGTCTGTTTGGGTGTTGTAAACCTCGACTGTGTTTTTATTGCGTTTGCCCGTTTCCCCGTACCCCGCAATAATGTATATGTTGTCACCTAATACAGTATAGGCAGATTCCATCTTTGGGTTTGGACTGGCACTAAAGCCGGTGCTCCATTGCCCAGTTTCTGTGGGTATAGCGGCAGTGGATGCAGTGGAAGCAGATGATGCAGATGATGCAGTGGGTGCTTCAGGCTCAATACCCTCATCATCGCCGCCTTGCTCACCTGCCTCCTCAACCTCATCTTGCTCCTCATCCCCCTGCTCCTCCTCCTGTGCACTTGCCTGAAGTGGGTATACTGTCAAAGTGTTTGTAGAGTAAAAACTGGGCACGGGAACTAGCAAAAGAAATATTATGGGAATGATTGTTGCAAGAGTAAAAACAGTTCTCTTTGTCATCTAAAGCAAATCTCAATTATTGTAATTTTAATTTTGTTGTTTTTTCTTTGGCGATAAAATATGATTTGCAGGGTTTGGGTGGGCAAATTTGCAAACAATGGGGTGGTATCCAAACATATTCTATTTTTTTTGATAGTTTGTTTTTCGGTTTTTTATATTTTAAACCAATTAAATGCCTCCTTTGGCTGAATTCAATGCAACGGGTAATAATTCTTAATTAATTAGCGAGAAATACTTGGACTTTGACGTGATTGTGAATATAAGCGTGTGTGAATACCTGATTATCGTTGATATTAATTTGAAAATTTATAGTGTCTCAAAATTTTCAGAATTATTGCCTGGTAAATCACAAAATATACATAGTATGGAAAGTGTTGATTGTTATAATGCGAATATCACCAGAAATGGCAAAAGCAATTAACGATCAAATTTCTTTTGAGGCATCGTCTGCCAATGCTTATACTGCAATCGGATCATGGTGCGAAAGAACAGGATATGATGGAAGTGCCTCTTTCTTTTTTGAGCAGGCCAACGAAGAAAACGGGCATATGCTAAAGTTTCTCCATTATCTTAACGGTACCGGGGCAGAAGCGGTTATTCCGGCAATTGAAAAACCCCCAGGTAATTTTGAAACCCTTGAAGCTGCTTTCCAGTTTGGCCTAAAGAGCGAGCAGGCTGTAACCAGGTCAATTTACGACCTGGTCGATATGACTGAAAAAGAAAAAGACCGCTTCACATACTCTTTCCTGCAGTGGTTTATAATCGAACAAATAGAGGAAGAGACCCTGTTTCAAACGATTCTTCAAAAGTTTGATTTGCTTGGAAGGGACAAACTGGCCGTGTATAAAATTGACCAGTCTCTTGCGTCGATTAGGTCCCAGGTTGGGGTAAGCAAGTAAACACGGAATGACCTTCTGACAAAAATAAATTACGGTGGGAATTATCTCTTTTTCCATCTTTTTTTAAGCAACTATTTGAATATGCAGGAATAAGAAATGTGTTTTTTCTTGTTAATTTTAAAAGTTTAATATTTGTTATAATACAATATGAATTAATGTAGCACATTGAGGAACAAATGGGTTTTATTTCCGCTCGGACATAACCTCTAACTTGGGGCAGACAATTGCGCCATCCACATGGTGAATGGCAAAAGGTGTCAACTTGTGAAGAGCAGGTTGGCTGCTTTTGCTGTTGCGGCCGCTGTTCCCTATTATGTCATAAACAGAAATGCCATCTACCATGACAAGGTAGTCCGCTATCAGTCTCCTGTGACAACGCCATGGCACCGCCTCCGAACACATAATCGCAAGGTGGCCATCATACTTTGCCACAAGCAAAAGCAATTCCCTGATGCCATGCTTAAACGATGCTGCTACCATATAGTCTGCATAGGATCTAAATGACCTGTTTAGCCATCCGCTGTTGTCATAGATGCTGCCAACGATTTGGAGGTTTCCCTTCGCCTTCCGCCAAGTCTTTCGACATGCGCATATTCAATGTTTTTTGACAAGAGCTCTTTTGCCATGTTTTCCTTGTTAAATTGCGGAAAAGACTTTGAGCCCGGGTATCGCTTTACGTCAGCGATTGTTGCAACATGGTTATTCTCCAAAAGGCGGGTGAACTCACCCCAGTGCCGGTTTGAATGCCCTATGGTGAATGTTTGTTGGCCATAAATAAATTAAATCAATAAAGATGCTCCGCTTTTTTATTTATTAAGCATGTCATTTGGTTTGTGGATGTGATTTCTTCACAGGCTGGTTTTATGCTGACAAATTTGTTATTGCCTGCCAAATTTTTTAAGCTTTCTGTTTTTCTCATTCTTTTGTTGACAACTTGGATTTCCAAAGCCTATCTTTGACGAACCCTGTCAGCGGAATTCATTGGGTTAGGCAATACGATTTACCAATCAATCCGCACAAAACAGAAATAAGGTTGTTTTGCATTACTCCTTCTCTTTCCCCCTTTTGACTTTATCAAACATTTGCTTGGCAAATGCCCCCACAAAAGCACCAGCGAAAATGCCTATGAACTGGCCATATGTGGCCCAAAAGTCTTTGAATTGATCGTCAATACTCTTAGGTGAAATTACTGTCACTGTAAAGTTTATTGGCTTTGTTAAATGACCTACCGTTGGGTATTGTTTCGATAGCTCAAACTCGGGGTCCACCGTTCCGCTTCGTGGAGCGATATATGTTGGTTTTGTTGTTGTGGCTATCGAAGGCTCCCTTATTGTTACAACCAAAGGTACTGTGTAGATGCCTAGGGGTGTTTGTTGGGGTACAGCTATCTTGATTAAGGGGGGCTGGTTTCTTTGAATGCTTATATACAATTCGCTTGAGTTAAAACCTGATCCAATGCTGTAGTTTGCATTTTGAATGCTAGATCTATTAGTAGCGCCTAAAGTTATGTTTATGACATCATTGGAAAAACCAGATGTTGATTGTATTCTGGCTGGAATTAGCTGTTCCTCTCCTTGCCTTATGACTATATCCTCTGGCGAAGTGGTCATTTGCAGGCTGGGTGGGGGAATGGTCACCCATCCAGTAAATTGCCTAACTTCGTTGGATTTGTATGACTCTGCTGCATAGAACAACAAGTTGTATTCGCTGGGTGAGTTTATGGAACTCAAGTCCAGGTTTAGATTCGCATAACCCGGACCCACAGATGACTCTGCATGAGAAGGCGTAAAGTTTGTTTTTGATCCCATTAGCCTATAGCCGCCTGTAGACGATAATTGGTACAGATATCCGCTTAGTTTTCCAGAGGCTAACTCCACATAAAGGTCATAGTCGGCACCGTTATACCCTGTTTTTGTGTCGGTGTCTGCATCAATAAGCATTCCATAACTTAACTTTCTGGATTGCTGGTTGTCGGTGGAGTTAAAAGCAGAGGAGTTGAACCCCGAGTTTAGCCAAATCGTTGTGTTCAGGGTTTGCCCATCGCTGATATAGTTGACTGCCAGTATGTCGGTATAGCTTGATTTTAGATGCGCATCACTGTTGCCATAAGTCTGAACCCAATTACGATTCTCGTTTATCAGCTCCTGAAGCCCAAAAGATGGTGATTGTGCCATGGAGATGTTGCAGAAAGAATCATTGCCCAAAAGTGACAATGACAAGATTAAGAATACAACAACTACAACTGAACATAAAAGAGTGTGTTTTTGAACTGTTTTTACACCTGACGCTCTAATTTGCATTGTTGGTGATAAAACCTTTTTCCTTTGGTGCATTTTATATTGGGAATTTGATATCGATATTGTAAATGAGAAAATATAAAGCAATGTCGTGATTTGTTAAAAAAAAGTCATACCCTCTGATAAGCGATTGGATTCAAAATTACAAAACCTAAAGAAGAATTTTGCCAAAATGAAAATTAATCTATTCGGTCTTTTGCTTTTGTATTCTTGATAGTTGTTCTAATGTTATTAGATGTTGGAATAAAAAATAATTTAGGATAATCTTGACTAATAACAGAATCGGTAGATAAAAAACTTGGCTGTATAATAATATTGAAACGGAGCATATGGGTAGATTTCCTTACGGTTTAAGGGTCAGGTCTATTCATATTTACAGATTTTTTATTTAGCATATTTAGGATTTAAAGTATTTTTATAACAAAATTTTATTTTAAAAAATGGATTTTAGGAAAGCAAAAATATAACTTAAATATCGTGAGTGCAATTGATTATAGCTAAACATCGGCGGGAAGAAAACTTTCTATTATCTATTGAGTTGAATACCCATAGAAAAAACGATAAAACATTCCCTTTATACTAAGAAGTTTTTGAATACGAATAAATGTATAAGAAATCTTATAACTCATTTGATCTTATATCATGTCAAGGCATGGTAAATCGATCTAGTTTTGCCATAATCTTAATCGCGATTGTATCTGTTTTATTATCTATTGCATTAATCATCTTGTTACTGAACTCTGTCTTAGCCCCTGTCTTTCTAGGGATGATCATAACTGCATTAATAGCGGGTGTCTCTGGATTGGTGCATAGAAAGCTAATTACTTTCAATGATTAGTCTATTATGGTGCTTATAAATTATTAAAAAATAGGGAGTATCCGAAATAAAAGAAGATATGGATAGTTTGTTATGCTGAAAACTCGCTTTATATTCAATCAGGTTATTACCACCGTGACCCGTGCGAGTTCAAAATATCAATATCAACTGTTTGATTACCTATTGTTTGTTGTTGTTTCCATACAAGAATTACATTTTCACCTCTTACTTCAAGTACAGGATCTCTTGCATTTCCATCACCCGGTAAATTCAAAGGATATGTTTTAAAATCTTGTCCAAAGTTCATGCTATTGCTGAAAAAGATGGTGTTTGTCCCATTTACATTTCCCTGCCATACAAGATCTACAAATCTTCCACTATCTGATACGCCTAATTGTAAATTGGTTACATTTCCACCATCATGGGTACTCAGCATAACTGGTTCCTCGAAATTTTTTAGATTGTCACGGCTGACCGTTATAAATACATTGTTTGTCCCATTTATTTTTCCTAACCAAGCTACCCATGCAGTGTTGCCAACTATTGTTGCTTGTACGTCTGATGGGGTTCCTTCACTTGTATTGGATATTATGCTAAATTCGTCCTTTACGATGCCTTGTTTATAGTAATAATCAAACAATTCTGGCAAGGTCGGGAATTCTACCTTTGGTGCATGCATATCCATTGAATAATCCACATAATTTCCCTCTACATTAGGTGATGTAGGACAAGGACAAGGACAAGCAGAACATTGATTGGCACATGGACATGTATGAGGAGGCTCACAATCTGGAGGACATTCATGACCCGGGTCACCCAAAAGTGCGGTGGCAATACTTGCGTTATTGGTCATAACAACCGAAGCGATTAGAAGCGCTGGAATTAAGAATACTAACATTCTTTTTTTCATTAATGACATATGAATTACTATATATTTATGCAATATTCTGGATATCCAATTAAAATAATAACAATTATGATAAAACAGATAAAGAACTCTTTTTACCTGTTACACCTTTGGGCGAATTATCCTAAACGTTCGGTTGTAGTTCCAACCAGTTACCTCTCGTTTTTAGGTTTGCGAATCTCCTCCATAATGTTTTCTAAATATGCTTTAATGTCATTATCGTTAATTATGGGTTCTAAACCTGTCTGATCAGAGAATTCACCTATTTTTTCTTCTACTTTTTTCTCGAGTTGTTGGTATAAATCAGCTGAAGCTATACTGTCTAATAGTTTTGATTGGTTAATAGCGTATTTTCTGATGAAGCTACTCAATTTTCTATCATACGAAACTGAAATTGCAGAAGAGTAAAGCCCGACTAGTATCATATATGAAGATAATCCTAATGATAGTAGCAATATTAATCCGTATGGTGGGTAAGGTGCATGATCAATTGTGACAGAACTGGCGGTAAAGAAGAGAATGATTCCTATTGCCGAGATAGTTAAATAATCTCTCACTACACCACTGCGTCCCTTCATGCTTCTGGCCATTATCCAAAAAGGAATACTCAATAGTATTCCAGCACCCAGCCCTTGGAAGGCTATAAATATTTGGTAATTAACGTTATCAAAGCCAATTGATATGGGTATTATTACATCTGAAATGAAATAATCACTCAAAGAATATGCGGGGATAATGGCTACGAGGAGCCAATATTTAACATGTGACGAATTTCTGACAGGTGTTGATTTATAATAATAATGATGTAATAAAATGGCAGTTGCAATCCACATCAACATAAATGCAACACTACTAGATGTTGTATACGCATTGTTAAGTACACCCAATACTGAATCTGATTCAAAGTCTTGGAGAGATACATCAGATTGCATATTTCTTTCTGGTGATACCCCTAGCAGTAGCGAAACGTAAAAGATCAGTGTTATTGCTACTCTAACCATTATTGCTATGGAGGATAACCCATATAGCAATACAACATAATTCCTTTTTGACTTGTACCATAACAAAAAACGTATTGAAAGTATCATTATGACAGTGGTTGATAATATATAATTAACAGAGATGCTCCATGTGATTAACGCAGTATGATAATTGCCGTTTATTAATATCTGAACTATAATTGATATCGGTAACGCTACAATTGAATACTGAACTAAAAATACCACCTTATCCAAATATCGTATTGTAGTTGATCTAACTCTTAGTGGTGCACTTTTTCTTCTGACATACTCCAAGATAAAATATTGCGCCAAAACATATACCGAAGTAATCAGAATGAATCCAAAAGTGGATACAGGTGATACGATATTGGTCTCTTGAGATATATTACTAGTGACTAATTCAATTGTTAGAAAAGAAATTACGATAACTGACAATAAGATGAATTTCCTATTTGTATACTCACCAACGAAAGATCTCTTTAGAAATAAATTTTTGCTCAATTGTAATCCCCAAAATGGCTTGCCACTAGTCGTATTCCAATATCATTCATGGTATGTTGTAATTACAAGCTGGTAGAAAAAATTTGCTTTATCAATAATCTACTGTGTAGCAAAAAAATAGACAACCTTTTGTTGATGGCCCTTTTATTTAAATAGGCTAAAAATATACAAAATCGTGATGACATTTCAAAATCCTGTATTTTCCATGCTCATGATACTTTTTGTATTTTCAATAATCACTTTAATGTCAACTGCACTGGCACAGCCTCAAACAAATGTTACTAGTACTAATAATAATGCTTCACTAACACCAAGCACCATCAGTTTGACCAATCCATCAGGCACACATGCCAATTACTATCCTGTTCCAGACAAAGCCAGGGGACCGGCAATTCCTGAAAAAGGGTATGTTGTAGAGGACCTGGGGGGCGGACTTTACTTTCTGGGCAATGGTGCCTATAACACCATGTTTATGGTGACAGAAGGGGGGGTTATAGCCATAGACGCCCCACCCGCAATCGGAGAAAAGTATCTGCAAGCCATATCGGAGGTAACAGAGCAGCCCGTAAGGTATTTCATTTACAGCCATACCCACAAAGACCATGTAGGCGCGGCCAACATATTCCCCGATAATGCAACCTATATCGCCCAGGAGGAAACAGCAAACCATCTTAGAATCGCAAACGACTCCAACAGGCCGTTACCTGACATAACCTTCACGGACAAGTTCCAAATAAGGGTGGAAAACGAGCCAGTATTGGAGTTGGACTATCCGGGTGTTACACATGAGGCTGGAAACATCTACATCTATGCACCAAAGCAAAAGACCCTGATGTTTGTTGACGTTATCTATCCGGGGTGGGTCCCTTTTGATGGACTTGGGGGCACCGAAAATGTCACCGGATTTCTGGATACACCCGATGAGATAGCGAACAATTACAACGTGAATAAGTTCATAGGTGGCCATCTTACCCGAATTGGCACTATGGAGGACATAGGGGTCCAAAAGGAGTTCAC
>JBKJYK010000068.1:0-9024 GCA_046715515.1 Candidatus Nitrosocosmicus sp. | reverse complement strand
GCTAATGCATTGCTGGTAACTCATATTGGAGCTTCTACCTGTGCCATTGTATGGGTGTTTCTAAGCTGGAAAAGAAATGGAAAGCCCACAGTGACTGCTGTTATAAACGGTGCGATTTCTGGTTTAGCCGGTGTTACACCAGCTGCAGGATTTATTAGCGGTCAACACTCGTTTATTTTGGGTATAGTGTTAGGATTTGCATCATATTATGGAATTGTTTTATTGAAGGAGAGATTAAAGATTGATGATGCTTTAGACGTGGGTTCTGTTCACGGCATTACTGGTATAGTAGGCGCCTTGTCTATAGGTATCTTTGCAAGTCAGGCTATCAACCCCGCGGGTCCTGTTGGTTGGTTATACAGTGGCAGTCCAATGCAGTTAATAATTCAGGGTGTTGGTGTAGGTGTTGCTGCGATTATGGGATTTGTTGGAACTTTTATAATATTGAAAATAATAGACTATATCGTGGGATTGAAGGTAAATGATGAGGAAGAAGATCTGGGACTTGATGTATCACAACATGCGGAAACAGGGTATAGTGACAATAGGTAATCTTTTTTATTTTTATATCCCATAACTATACATTTTTTTCCTTTTTACCTAGTGAAAATATGATATAATATTGTCATAAGATTTTAACACATTCTTTTTATAGTTTGTTTTAAATTTTTAATCAATGTTCATAAAATTATCAAGGTATGCTAAGAACTTGGCGTTGATCTCTGCGACAATAATTGTCAGTTCTATTCTTTTGTTGGGAGCAAATACATTAAGTAACATAAATGCACAATCCGCGGAGGAAATCAATATTTCTGTCGATTCCACAAACTTTGCGCCTTTGACACTCGATCCAAACTCTAATCAGTTAAAAGTTATTGTAGCCTATGAAACTGTCGATCCGCAATTAGTAAATACTAAAATTAATGGAGTAATGGAAGTAATTGCAGAAAACGGAACGTTAGTAAAGATTTCCTCATTTCCAAATGGATTTGATTTAGCCGAAAATGGCCGAATTCAATTTGCATCTTCTTTCACAGATGACTCAATGCAATCGGCTACAGCCAACATTGTTTTAATGGACCTGAATAAAACTGATGTGTTATCTAACGCAGTAACTACTGAAGTTGCGTTAAACCAGACTGATGATGCATCAGCATCCGGTTCCTAATAACCCAATTTTTTTCCTTTTTTATATAAAATTTACATTAAAAAAAATAATTATTAAAGATCTTGCATAATAAATTTATCATTATACTTAGTTTATGGTAAAAATGTAGATTACATTATTTTGGTAAAATCTTATAGAAGAACTTATTAAAGGTGGAAGAGGAGATACTATAAATGGCAACAACCAAAATAAATATGACAATTATATCAACTCTTTTTGCATTTGCTATATTAATAGGCTCAATAAATGCCGTAGCTGCAAATGCACAAGAATATAGCGAGGAATATCCTCATGACCATGAGAGCACTGATGAAGGCGATGCAATAGAAGCATGCGGTGACGATGGCAGCTGTGTAGACTGCGTTGAAGAAAGAGCAGATTTATCAGACGACCTTAAAAACTACGAAGTAGATAACTGTCTAAACGACGAATATTAGTAATTTATTAATTTAAATTCTAGTAGAGTCTAAACTTTTACCCTTAATCGGGTTTTATCATTTCTTTTTTTTATATTGTATTTGAACCACAATATTTGACATTTATAGCAGATGATTTATTATGAAAGAAAATATAATACAAATTGTTTATAACATTTATTTAGTAGAATCTTATAGCAGAACTTATTAAAGGTTCAGCCAAAACTAATGCTACATGACATCAACCAAAATAAATATGGCAATAATGTCAGCTGTTTTTGCATGCGCCCTATTAGTGGCACCAACAAGCGTTATGATCGTTCAGGCACAAGACGTAGGTTATGATGCAGGTGAAGAATACGAAGGGTTTACATTCAACCAGGATGATGCAGATGCAGGGGATGCAATAGAAGCATGCGATGGAGACGAAGAATGTGAAGAATGCATTGAAATTAGAGACGAATTGCAGGGTCTTAAAGGATACGAAGCAGTCAAATGCTTAAAAGATCCAGAAAATAGTTATTAAATAAATAATTAATAAACTATTTTTATGCCCTCAATGGGTTCTCGCCATTTTTTCTTTATTTTGATATAATTTCATATCTTTCTTTTTGTCTTACTTTTGAAAATATTGTACATACAGATGCCATAAATTTTAATCAGCAATTCTAATTTTCCTTTATTTCAAACTATTGGATTTTGCTTTAATATTTCAACATTAAAAATTTGGAAACAATTATTCTCTAAATATAAATAATTAGGTTTTGCTGTGATCACAATCACATTAATTAAATTTAGAGATGTTTATTATGTATATTTTTATTGGTCATTAGTATTTATAAACATATTAACTAACAGACAATGTTTAAATTACCTTAACCAAAAATTAGGTTTACCTAACAATGCTAAAGAATTGTGGCCTATATAATGGAATTTCAGTGTTTCTCATGTCATTTGTATTTGTTCCTGCTGCCAAGTTTCCAATACATAAAAATATGCTAAAGTTGCTTGGCGGTGTTTTTGTCCTTTTGGTTGTGTTAAGCGTACCTATTAACAGCGATGGTTTTGTAAAAGCTCAGGAAAATTCCACTACCGGGAAAAAACCTATTTCACTTTCAAATGAGGATATTTTAATTTTAAATATTAACCTCAATAGGATAACCACTCAACTTGATATTGTTTTAGATAAAATAAACAAAGGAAACAATACTTTGCTATTTGAGCATTCTTATATTCCCCATTCCGTAACTTTTCCAACGGTAAAGAACCTTACCAATGCTGTGGATGGTAACAAATCTAAACTCTTGGAGAATTTGCTTACCGATATTCCGCTGCAAATCAAATCAGATCAAAACTCATTATTAGCTAAAAATGAAATAACTAACGCTAAAAATATCATAAATGATTATTATTCCATGTTAAGAGATTCTTTATCCAAACAAGAACATTTTATTATGCAGTCTCAAACTTTATCATATTTGCTAAAAGACTCTAACGTCTCGTATGAAGCCTTTAAAAACTCTTCAAATAACGTTGAAGATGGCTTAATAAATTATGGCGTGGTGGATTATGAAAGTGCTATAGGTTTAGTAAACCAATCTAACCATATTTATGATTCACTAAAACCCAACATAACTGGTGAAAAAGCAAATGAAATTGCCTTTTTTATTACAAACCTAAATACCATTTTGTCAAACAAAAGCGACAATACCGAAGAATATTCAAAATTAGTTGATGCTATTGAAAGGGATTTAAACGAATTCAATAACGTTATTATATCAGAATCCGATTCTGTGAGTGAGCCTTATAAGGTTTATTTCAATACAATTGAAAACCTATTGGATAATGCCATAAATTCCATTAGGGATAACAATGATTATCAAAGTGCAGATAAAAATGCGTCTTCTGCGTATTTGGACAATTACGAGTATCTTGAAGCACCAATCGAAAAAGCAAATTCTACATTAATGATAGAGACAGAGGTATACATGAGGGAGAACCTGCGAGATTTAATTAAGCAACAGGCTCCCCTTATTGAAATTGAAAACTTGGTTTCTAAAATAAATAATAATTTGGATATATCAAAGAAACTATTGGAATCAGGAGACAATATGCAGATTACCAATACAGTTGATTCCTCTACCCTCCCCAACTCTTCGTCATCATTTGTTCCCAATACCGCTAATATTGACTCACTAAAACAAGGTTTTGGTGTTTATACTGGAGAGCGAAGATCAATGGGCGAGGCATCTGACACATTTAAGGGTCAGGTGCGAAGCGATATCGATACCATTAGGATAAAATTGGATGACGTGTCAAGGTATTATGGCCAAAATGATTCCTCACAGGCTCTCTCCGCAACTAGGTCTGCCTATCTTGATAGTTATGAGAACATTGAAATTCCATTAAGACCCATAGATCCGGATTTTACTTTGGAAATGGAAATAAAGTTTGCTGAATTGCGCAATCTTATTGGTTCACAGGCTGCAGTTGGTGAAGTCACATCTAAAATCGCTGAGATAAAAAATGGATTGGATGAATCAGAGCGTCTGGTATCCGGTACCGGGGCCGTTGCACCCACAATTGCTTTTTCATCCTCATTTTCAATCATATTTAGGGAAGGTTTGGAATCTGCCCTTATACTTGGAGCAATTTTAACTTATTTGGAGGCGTCTAGAAATGACCGATTCAAAAAACATGTGTATTTGGGAATTTTACTTGCTGTTGTATTAACTGTAGTAACCTGGTTGGTTGCAGAGTTTCTGATAGAATTATCAGGCGCAGGTAGGGAAATGATAGAGGCTATAGCTGGTGTATCTGCAGTGGCCGTTTTATTTTGGGTTAGCTTTTGGGTGCTAAATAAAATTGAAACAAAAAAATGGATTGAATTTGTTAAAGCAAAGGTTTGGCAAGCTACTGCCACTGGCAGCTTTATGGTTTTTATCATGCTGTCCTTTTTTACTATATATAGAGAGGGTTTTGAAACCGTGTTGTTTTACCAGGCATTACTCTCATATGCAAAATATATGGAATTTTATGTAATAGCTGGACTTGTTGTTGGATTGTGCGTGATAATCGGTGTGGTCTTTTTGATTCGTAAATTGGGAAAGAAACTGCCATTGAGAGTTTTGTTTGGATTTACAATGGGTGTAGGGGCCTTTATGTCCATAACCTTTATGGGTAACGCTATACGTGAATTCCAAGAGCTTGGCTATATTCCTACAACACATCTTTTTGGAATAATTCCTCGCCTTGACATAAATATATCAACAATGACTGGGATACACCCAACATTGGAAACTGTTTTGGCCCAGGTTACTTTACTGTCTGTTTACTTGCTAGGCTCATTGTATATTCTTGTAGTCCAGCCGAGAAAGCAAAAGATAATAGCAGCTTCTAGAAAATCAATGGGGGACAAAAACAAAGGAAAATACGCATAGGGGAAAGGAAAGGATTAGATTCATTAATTTATGACTTTTTAAAATTGCATGCATATAAATTAATAAAGTAGTTATATTTGTTAATTTAATACTCTCTTGCTTGATTGAATTCCAAGATATTTATTCTTTTTACAGTAGTTCTGGTTATATTGGCATATTAATAACCAGTTTTATTGGTAGTATCCTTGTATTTATCCCTGTACCTTATTTCCCTATTTTAATCTCTTCTGCATTAAATAAAGACTTTGATCCTCATATCATTGCCTTAGTTAGTGCTGTTGGTGCTGTGTTGGCTAAAATGATTATATTTATAGCAAGTTATTATGGCCGAAATATATTAAGTAGCAAAACAAAAACAAGAATGCAACCCCTTCAAAACATTCTAACTAAATATGGAGGGATAGGTGCTTTTATCGCAGCGTTGACACCCATACCTGATGACTTGGTCTATATCCCTTTAGGACTTGCCAAATATAGCATTAAAAAATTTACCATTGTGACTTTCCTTGGAAAGTTCATTCTAGGGGAGATAATAGTTTGGGGAACGGTCCTCTTAGGCAGACCCATAATGGAAGAAGTTCTCTCCGTTTCTGATGCTAATAATCAACTTTCTATTATCATAGTATCCGTATTGACTGTCATTTTGTTGATTTTGGTGTTGTTTTTTACTTTTAAAATGGATTGGAGTAAAATAATTGGCAGATGGTTTCCTTGGGCGTTGGATAAAAACCTCGATGAGAAAAATGAAAAATGATGATAAAATCTGGTCATGTAATTGTTTTGATAAAATGCATATAATTTTGTTTAATTGTTTTTTTTTATAATGTTTAATAACAAAAAATAATAAAATAAAGCATGATACCGCTAAAATGAATAATGAGTGTGTCGCAGATTTTGATAATTTAATAAGAAAAAGTTATAATGAATTAGGGATTTATGGCATCGACAGTTCTCTGAATTATGCGGATATGTTTGCGATTGCAAACAATTTTTCAACCCATTTTAAAGAAGTGACTTTATGTAGCCCATATGTTATTGTATTAAAAACGATTGCATATCTTTTACAGTCTAAACGTGTTGTATTGGATAAAAACAAACTATATGATTTTTTTATCACATCTTTTAAGTTTTTAATCGAAAGCCGTGGTGAAAAAAAAGAAAACCCAGTAAGCATAAGATCAGAACTAATTGATGGCATTTTCTTTGAGATTTGTAATGATTTATTGAGTAGTTATGACTGTTTTATGGAAACAATCAAAATTCAGATTCCGAATTTGATTGTTGATGTTATAACTGCCTTGTTATTCAAATCAGACCCTTACGGCAAAAAAATGTCCTCATTTCAAATAAAACCATATTACATTTCTAAAAAAGAATCTTTAATGACCCATAATTTTGTGCATTCTTCCAAAGAATTGGGGAATTTATCTCATGCTGTGTGTTTTACAAAAGGTGCGAATATACAAAACCAACATGGCCAAAAGAAAATTATCAATTTTCAAAAAGTAAAGAAACTAGAATCTAATTCTGATGCTGCTGTTGTTGTTTTGGATGATAAAAAATTCAATGATGATTATAAAGATGATGATGATGATGTAATTTATAGAATATCTCTGATTACCAGAAGAGATGGCAATTCAATCAGGCAATCTTTAACTACGTTGCCTAAAAAAGAGATTAAAAAACTATGTGATATTTGTAATAATTATGATAAACTTATTGAATATGGTAAACTTGATAATCTTAGAGACTTAAAATTAGCAATTGAATCTGATTTGAAACGTCCCCTGTCTGACAAACAAGCTAGGCATTCCCGAGTATCTATAAAAAAAATTCAATATTATGTAGAAAACATGTTAGATAAAAAATTTGAACCCCACCTAACTCACGGTATTAATCATGTTAAACACAATTTTGAATATGGTTATAGATTGGTGGGATTAATAGGTAATTCAAGATCCATACATGGGCCAATACAGGTAGATTAATGGATGTATAAACAACTGTATGAATTGGTTTTTTTGCTGATTAGGGTTGAACAAGTCTTTTAGCACAAATTTTCAATATTAGCAGTTTTTGCACCTGTTTCCATCCTGTTACCTGTCAATAAAAATACTTACGCACAAAAAATTACAATTACTTCATAGAGAGTGTTATCAATTTCCATTATTTACTTTGCTAATAAATGCTAATGATGGGGGACAGGTAGATACTTTATTTATGTACTTTGTATTTTTTAATTTTGTTCTCTTTAGAATATTTTCATAATAATTGCTTGGCTTATCCGAAAACCATGGATCGCCCTTTCCATCAAATTTCATATCCAAACCATTGAACCCGGTATTCACCGTGAATTAAAATTAGGCAATGATATATTTTATAAAATTATTGGAGTCGGAATTGGATGCTCAATACATCCAGCCCAATCAGCCGCCCCCCGCCACTGCTATCTATTGTTATTCTTATCAACTGTTAATCCAACCTTTATACTAATCTGAAAAGGAATTAAAAATTTTCTTATAAGCACGCCAATAGAATATAGAATATTACTCCCACAGGGAATTTTTTTCCCCTATATTTTACTTGTTTCCTGACTTTGTGCTGTTGTTGTTTACATTACCTGATTCATTTGATACCCTGTCAATTGTAATTATGTTGTTATCCCTATTCAAATAGAAATCACTAGTTATATAAGTATAGGAAAAATATGTTATTCCTATGGTAATCAAGATAATTGTTATGAACATTATGGTTCTTTTCATAAATTATTTCCCATCTCAATACCATTTTAACCTTGATAAATTAAATAATATTTTTGCTAGTATCTGTTAAGATGCTCAAACCAAACAAAACTATATCCGTCTATTATATCACTTGATGCAATTTTAGCAAGGTTGAGATTGTTATTTTTCTCATAAGATTGATGATGGGGTGTTTCGTTTTAATAATCTATATGCTTGTGGGTACCGTTTATCTACGTTGTGTAAACTGGGTGTTTTCCATGTATCTCTTCAAGCAATAGGTTTTTTGTTAAGCCTGTAAACCTAAACTTTATTTATTTAGGTGAATTCAATCGAAAATTTTGACAATGAATGTTTCCATAGAAAAAGAACCATAAGCCAAAACATGATACTATAAAGTTAAATCTTTTAAAAAGTTGTTGGTGATGAATTAAAACGCATTTAAAGGGCAGAGTCGATATTGCTTATATTTATTTCTTGAACTGATGCATTAACTGTAGTATGTTCTTTATTTTAACCACCCCTGGTAATTCTTCTTAAAAGCCAAATTTTTTTTGGTCCAAAAGATGCGGTGAATCATTGTTTGAACCAACAAACATGTCCTGTTCATACAATGACAGAATAACTGGAGATTTAGATAATTCCTTCTCTTTTGGCGAGTGATATATAACAGACCTGCCAATATTTCCACAAGGAAAGGAGCCTGCAGTACAGGTCTCAAAAAAATTGAGAAGTCTTGTGGCGGCGGCGGCGGCGGCAATCAATAATTCTGAATTTGCAAATATGTTTACGGGAGTTTTTTGTATTAGATAAGAAAAAACATTGGTTGGTTGGATGGGTATTTTTATTGTATATGTGATTGTTGGATATTTTAATATATTCTGAAGTAAAAAAGCGATCTGTCTTAGTGTTTATTTTGGGTTTGTGTTCAGTTGGGTGAGATTTATATTCTGCCTTAAACGTCATAACAGGGTCACAATATAAGTGCATTTATGAACATTTTTTTTAAAAATTGGGGTTTCCTCGTTATCCTCAATAAGGTAATTATATGTAAATCTGAAATAGAATCGTTTTTACTGATCTTTATATTTGGATTAGGGTGATTTTCCAATTTTGATTATTTGGTTGTTTTTTTTCAAACTAAATGATATCTCATTATAGCATTTTATTCATAAAACCTTCCCTTTGTTTTAGATACAGAGTTAGTAGAAAAATGCAATCATTATAGTAACATAAACCAATGTTGGTAACACCTATGG
>JBKJYK010000067.1:0-6620 GCA_046715515.1 Candidatus Nitrosocosmicus sp. | reverse complement strand
TATTAAATCCATATCTTTGTTCATATGTTTGTTTATTTTAGTTTCTTGTTTTGATAACATAAAAAAGATAAATCTATTTTCTGTTTTTTTTATTTTATGTTTCTTTTTGGCCTAGAAACTGACCATCAAATCATCCGTTCTGTCCTTTATAGGATCCGTAACTTTATTTTCTTGAGAACCACTTTTGGTGATATCAGAAAATAACACCTTCATTTGTTTTCAGGTTATAAATAGTTAGACTTTAGGTGTTTAGTCTGGCTCCCTGTGACAATTAATGAAAACCAAAAATATGATTAGTAAAGATAATGTAATATATGTAACAATATATTTGTTGATTATTTGAATGAAAACAATCAGGTGGTTTGTTTACTGACCTGTTTATCTGCAACCCAAAGCAGTATTGATTTTAGGTCTGTTTTATTGTTTTTCATACTGGGTATTTTTTTGCAGTATCTATATTTTGGTCTGCCTATACGAAAAATTATATACGAAAGAGGATAACAGTTTTCCTTATACCCAAAAATGTCAACTAATTACATTGATATAAAGAAATTGTGCACACTATCAAGATTGGAAATTGATGAGTCCGAGATTCAGAAAACATCGGATAAAATCAAAGAAACTATTTTGTTTTTTAATAAACTAGATGAATTAGAGTTAAATGATAATGAGCAAGAAATGTCTTTTAACGATATGAAAAAGGAAATAAAAATTGATGATTTGCGTGAAGATGTAACAACTTCAAAGTCAAGCAATGTAGATGGTAGAGATGGAAAAGAAACCTCTTTTAAATTTCTTAATAGGAAAAACGGATATGTGATAGGGCCAAGGATCTGACCAAATATGGGCGAACTGCACAAACTGCCTGGATACCAAGTGTCACAAAAAATAAGAAACCAGGAAATATTTGCAGAAGAATACATTAGTCAATTATTTGAAAGAATTGACAAAGTAGACTTAAAAATCAATTCTTTTATATCAAAAAATTATGAAACTGTACTATTAAAAGCCAAACTAATAGATAAAAAAATCAGGAACAACGAAAAATTAGGTAGTTTGTTGGGCATCCCCTTTGGCATTAAAGACAACATTTCTGTTTTGGGATTGAAAACCACCTGCGCTTCTAGAATTTTGCAAGAATACGTCCCTTCATATAACGCTACGGTAATTGACAGATTAGAAAAACAAGATGCCATTATAATAGGAAAGTTAAATATGGATGAATTCGGAATGGGCACTAGTTCTGAATTTTCTCATTATGGACCTGTTCATAATCCCTGGAACCAAGAATATGTTGCCGGCGGTTCGTCAGGGGGAAGTGCTGCAGCTGTTTCTTCGTTACAAGTTCCTGTATCTTTGGGCTCAGATACTGGTGGTTCTATTCGTTGCCCTTCTAGTTTTTGCTCTGTTATAGGTATAAAACCAACCTATGGATTGGTCAGCAGATATGGATTAGTATCCTATTCCAACTCGCTTGAACAAATAGGCCCAATAGCAAGAACCGTTGTTGATATTGCTATGACTCTAAACGCTATTTGCGGCAGGGACTCTAACGATAGTACTTCTGCTTCTTCTTCTGCTACTGCTGGCATTGATCAGCAATTTGAATTTAAAATAGATTCTGTTGACGGCATATTGGGCAAAAACTATAAAGTTGGAATTGTAGATAACTTGATAGACAGTTCAGATAACCAAGTCATGGAAACTGTTCACAAAAAAATAAACTTATTGAAGGAACATGATTTTAGTGTGCATAAAACTAAAATAAATTATTCTGATTTTGCTTTGGCCGCGTATTATGTTATTGCAACTGCGGAGGCAAGCAGCAATCTATCCCGATTTGATAATATTCGGTATGGTTTTAATTATAATCCCGAAGGATATGAGTGGAATAGTTATTCCTCTCATGTAAGATCGAATTTTGGAGAAGAAGTTAAAAGAAGAATATTGGTCGGCTCTTTTGTTTTGTCCGCCGGATACTATGGGAAATATTATTTAAAAGCCCAAAAGATAAGAAAAATCATAAAAAATGAATTCAACAAACTATTCAAACTTTTTGATGTTTTGGTATTGCCAACAATGCCTATACTTCCTTTTAGGATTGGTGAAAAAGTCGCCAAGCCTTTGGAACTGTTTAATCTAGATATTTACACTATTCTATCCAATCTGGCCGGGATACCTGCAATGTCTATACCAGCTGGATTCAGCAAAGAAGGGTTACCCATAGGTTTACAATTGTTGTCAAATGAGTTCAATGAACAAATTTTAATTGATATTGCAACTTTTTTTGAACACAAAGATAAATTCAATGAGTGGATTCCAAGCATATGAACCAAACTGAATCTAATGTAAACCAACCGGATTTTGATTTGAACAACAATTATAAAGTTAATGATGGCGTCAATTCTTATGAAAATATAAAGATCGGCCTAGAGATTCACTGCCAGCTAACAAGACTGGAAACTAAATTGTTCTGTGGATGCTTTTCCAATTATAGGGACATCCAGCCAAATGGAAATACCTGCCCAATTTGTTTAGGCCTTCCTGGATCCTTGCCCCTGCTAAACAAAAAAGCTGTTGAATACGCATCAATGATATGTATATCCCTTAATTGTCACATTCCTGAAAAAATAACCTTTTATCGAAAAAATTATTTTTATCCTGACTTGCCAAAAAACTTTCAGATAACACAGTATAATTCTTATGAACTAAGTAGCATTGGATTTGATGGGATAATATCCTATTTCAATGACAAAACTGAATTGGATAAAACAGCAAAATCAAAAGCCAAAGATGTAAGAATAAAAAGAATCCAACTAGAAGAAGACCCCGGCAAAATTGTTCACGAAGAAAGCAGTTCCAAAATAAATAACTATTGCTTAATTGACTATAACAGGGCGGGTGTAGCTTTGGTTGAAATTGTTACAGAGCCAGATTTTAAGAATGCCCACGATGTGCGTCTTTTCCTAAATAAAATCACCAATATTTTCGAATATTTGGGTGTTTCAGATCCAAACTTAGAAGGGGCCGTAAGGTGTGATGTGAATGTTTCGGTAAAGGGTGGAAAAAAGGTAGAAATAAAAAATATCAGTTCATTTAAAGATGTTGAGAAATCTATATTTTATGAGATTACACGACAAAAAACATTGTCTATGCATGAGATACGCGTTAAATCCGAGACACGACACTGGGATGAGAAAAGGAAACTAACAATTCCGGCAAGAACAAAGGAAGAGGAAGATGAATACAGGTATTTTCCAGAGCCCGATATACCCAGAATCTTTTTAGGGTCAGATTATAAAGTAAGAATCAAAGAAAACATGCCTGAACTACCACTTGAAAGATTAAAAAGGTATGTTGAAAAACACAAACTATCTAATCATATATCTGACATACTTGTAAACAATAAAAACGTGAGTGATTTTTATGAAGAATCTCTAAAGATATACAATTCACCAAAAGAAATATCTAACTGGATTGTGAACGAACTTCTTTCAAAAACCAATGAGTTAGAAAAAGATGAATCCATTGGTAATAAATCTGATAAAATTGGGGGATTCAATAGTCAGGTGACTCCACGGCAAATTGCGGATATGGCAAAACTGGTTGAGGTAAAATCTATCAACAGAAATATTGCTAAAGAAATTTTTTATAAAAGCATTAGGACAGGTGAAAGCCCCCTTAAATTGGTAGAAAATATAAAGGTAGAAAAAATCCAAGATCCCAAAATTATAAAAAAGTATATTGATGAGATATTAAGTAACGAGAAACATCTGATTGAACAGTCAAACGACAACCCAAATGTTGCCAATTTCATTTTGGGAAATATAATGAAAAAAACTGGGGGGAGGGCTGACCCACAATTAACCCTAAAATTGATTAAAGAATCAATTTAACATAGTTAAATAATTCATTTTTATTTTTTCCAATATGATATATTATTCCAAAACATCATATTTTGAAGGTATTAATTTAAACCAGATATTATGTTATGGTTAGGGGTTGATAAGTGAATCCAGGTGTTTCATCACTAATGGCAAAAAAGATCCAATATCTGTTACAATTCCTGTTGCTTGTGTTGTTCCTCTATCAAGTAATTTAGTTACTACCGATTGATTTATATCAACTGCAATTACTTTAACAGAAGCGGGAATCATGTTACCTACCGCTATAGAATGCAACATGGAGGAAAACATCAATACCAAATTTGCATCTTTCAATAGTTCTTTGTATTGCCTTTGAGCATCAACAACATCTGTAATCACATCGGGTATTGGCCCATCATCCCTTATTGATCCACACAATACAAAAGGGATTTTGTTGACTATACACTCATACATTATCCCGCTTTTTAGTATTTTTTTTTCTACCATTGATTTAATAGAACCAGCTTTAAAAACTTCGTTTACTATTATCATGTGATTTCGGTGTCCACGAACTGCTAAAGTTCCATCAACCACATGCATACCTAACGATGTACCTAGCAATGAGTTTTCAATATCATGCACAGCTAATGCATTTCCAGCTAAAATGCCGTTTACATACCCGTACCTGATTAGTTTTGCCAAAATATCTGAAGACCCGGAATGAACTATAACTGGACCTGATACAACAATAATTTTTCCTCCTTCTTGTTTTGTTTTGTATATATCACGTGCAACTTTTATCGCTATCTGCTGTGAGGGTCGCTCACTTGAACTGGAACTACTCATAAACTGAAAAATGTCAACTCCATCTCTTGGTCGTTCTTGTGGTATTATCTTTATACCTCTTTCTCCGGTAACCACGAGGTCACCCATTTTGACGTCTCGATTAATTTTGCATTGAGCCACACTTTTATCTGGATCTAAAACAATGCATTTGTCCATCATCATGTTGCCAACGTTTATCCATTGACCACGAAAAAAAATTTGTGTCGGGTTGTTTGTTGTACTGTAAAAGTCGTCTGGTAAAACCATGTCTTTTGGTGACTCTGTGCATTTTACCTCATCTAAAGATACTGAAGTTGCCCCCTCTCTATAAATAAACTCCAAGATATTTGACAAGTGTTCTTTGTTTTTTCCCTTTATTAGCAGTCGGGCATAACTGTAATCTTGCTTTCTTTTACCAATTGAAAATTCTGCAACCGTAAAATCGCCTTTTAAATCCATAATCTTGTCAAAGATGCGAGTTAGAATTGAAGAGTCTACCAAATGGCCTTTGACTTCAATTTCTTGTTCAAATTTTTCCAATTATATTAATTTATATGAATGGTTTTTAAAATTTCTTTACCAGTTTATGTGAATTAAAGTTAAACCGGTAATGATATATTTCCAAAATATTGCTCTAATCCTGCTTTTGTTTTTAAAACATTCACAATTTCGTTTTTTTTCCCCTCGGTGAACCAGTTTGCAATAGATTTAGCTATCCCGTTTTTATCACAAATCGCAACAAGGAAACCTTGGTGCGATTCTACGACAGCAAAGTAATTTTCCTCACCTACAGGTTCCCAGACATTTGTTTTGTTATCTTTAAGGGCTAGCGCGGGCATAGCTGGATTGGAGTTTTCATTTAGAAATTTAGATAATAATTCTTGAGCGTCTTTAACTCTTTTTTCACCAATCTTTAGGGCTATAAAATATTGCATATACTATTCTATTTGCAGAAATCAAGTAATATTTGTTTTATTTCCTCAACGTCTTTTTTTTTTATATCCAAATTATTGTTATTTTTGGTATCTCTGATTTTGTGATTTTGAATTATATAACTTGATGCTGATTCCAAAAATGGCTTTATGTCCTCTTTTTTAATGTCTTTTCTGTTCTCCATATAATATTTTGATTGAATAGCCATTTCAAGTTTGTCGATTAAATGAATCATTTTTGATATTTCTGTACTATTTTCATCAAACTCTTTCCATAATCGATAATATTTTCTTTTGATTGTTATCCATGGGATTTTTGAAATTATGGTATTGATTGCGTTATTTTCCAATTGTTTTTTCTTAACAAAATCTATTGTTTTTGGTGTATAGTCCCCAATTATGGATTCTCCTAAATCGTGAATTAATATCATTTTTATCATTTTTATTGTTATATTTGGAGAATAATTGTTAAATTCTGAAAACAGCAAAGCAAAAACAACCATAGTAAGAGTATGCTCTGCTACTGATTCTGCGTCATCCAAATGTAGTTTTGATTTCCAGCCTGTTCTTTTAATTTCCTTAAGTTTATAGAAATGACCCAAAAAAGAAGAAATCTCTCCAATGATAAATCCCGAATCCTTATTCATATTATATATAGAGTAAATCTTTTTTTATAAGATATCATTTATTAAAATTTTATGCAGGGTTAATTTAGGAATACTTGATATAATACCCCTTATATCCACCGTATTATCTAAAAGAACTGTTATAAGGGTTGTGATAACTGAGAAAAAAACAGTAACAAGCACAATAAGCAGTACATTGGTAAATTGAGTCATTATTCAAACCTAATTTAAAAAACAATTTAATTCTTGTCATTTAGTTTTTATAAATGGCAAAATTTGCCTGCTCTTTTAAGATTTTATTGCATTCGTTTCATTATCTTATATGATTAAAATTAACTAGTTTTTTCTCGTAAATTTGTGAACTTTACTGA
>JBKJYK010000066.1:0-3364 GCA_046715515.1 Candidatus Nitrosocosmicus sp. | reverse complement strand
GCTAGAGATATCCTCAAGTGTTTTAACTAAAAGATGCACAATGTTCAAAATACCTATGTGGATTTATTTTTTTTTAATGGTTTCTGCCTTTACATTTATATGCAAAAGCGTTTCAGTTTTTTCACGTATCCTAGCCTGGCAACAAAGCTATCAGTGAGTGTGTGAGTGTCTATACCATTTCATATTTTCAATTACCTTCATTAACATATGGTATAAAATAATTCTTATTAACCCATTTTAACTTCTCATGGAAGATGCTTTTGTATTTTGAATGCGTAATCTGCTACTATTATAGGATTTAAAAAACTATTGTTTACGGTGTGTTACTGTTTTATTATAATTATTATTATTGAATATTTCGATACCTATTTTTAGATATGATGCTTAATGCGGTTACAAACAAATACTGTTTCTATAAGACTTTGTTTGACATTACCTGAATTAAATAGGATTAAGGTGTTAATTTTAATTTGTTGTGTATGTATTCCAATCACCTCTACTTTGCATTATTGTGACTGTGTGAAACCATGCTATTTCTTGTCTGTATTGATGATTATGATGGAGTCTACCAAACATCTAAAAATTACTATTTGTGTTTGGATAATTACCTCAATGTGAGCAAAGTGATAACGGATCTAATTGAAGCATAAGGTTGTTATTATAAGACCGCTAGTACAATTTTAAGTGTATTGCACAATAGATTGAAAATTATGTTTATAGTTTTGTCTATGTTGGATATTTGTTCTGTTGAAAGGCAATATTCAATTTGAAATTCCTGCATTGTTTAAATGATCTTTAGCATTTTCTGAATCATGACTATATTTAAAAAAAGATAATAATACCAAAACCATATAACCAGCAGGATCAAATAGGGATATCTGTAAGCTCTTTGGGCGATGTTTATGTTGCGGATGAAATGGACTCAGATATACATGTATTTGCACTAATTGAATAGCAATGCTGTTTTTTTAAAGTATTTTGTTTAACTTTATATTTTTTATTTGCTCGATTATGAATGCAACCGTTTAACTCACTATTTTTACCTGTAATGTATTTTCAATTTATTTGTTTTGATACTTGATACCAAATAAAAAACCGCGATTTCAAAAAGGAGTGTGTGAAATATATTCTTTTTTTTAATTAAAGCACAGTGTTTTTTATAAGACTTTTAAATCTATTGTTACTGGCCACAACTTCAGTTCCCATCAGGGGTATGGTTATCTTGTCCCTTTTTGTTTGTTTGATTGAGTTTATTATTATTGTTTTCCGTATGGGTGTCTTTGTCGTTACTTTCGTATTCCTTCAGATTACGTTCTTTATTATCTGGTTCTAATTCCTTATTTTTTTTATTGTTTGTACTATTTTCACTCATATGCAATTATATATCATAACAAAATATATAACTTGTGCAAGTGAAAGGGATTTTTTTCATTGCGAACCAGTAAAGTCGGTGTGTGGAATCTACCCTAGAATCGCTATCAAGCAGCAATTTCAATTGGGCATTGCGTTAACTTGATCGTTGTTTTTTTATAGCCATTGTGTAAATTTACCTGACAAATTATCATCTGGGGTAAGTGAAAAAAAGTTGTGCAGTTGTTGAATTATGTTTTAAATGCGATACCGTTTATATCTTCTTTTAAAAATAGGAATTTATCATGTCTGCAGATATTCGTCAATTCAATGATGCTAGATATATAAACTTGGAAACTTTCAAAAAAAATGGAAAATCTGTGTTTACTCCGGTTTGGTTTGTAATCGAAAACGGCTTTATTTTTGTCGTCACCCGTGCAGGTACAGGGAAGGTTAAACGAGTCCGAAACAATTCAAACGTTAGGATTGTGCCAAGTGGATTCAGGGGCGAACCGAAAGGTACATGGATTGGAGGAACAGCTGAAATTTTAAACCCCGGTGACTCTGCCCATATTATAAATTTAAGAAACAGAAAGTATGGACTTCAAGCCAAACTTGCATCACTACTTACTATGAGAAAAGGAAAGTATGTAGTTTTATCTATAAAGGTACCCTAGTGGGATTGTGTTACATGTAAGTTTAGTTTGCGTATAGGAAATACTTTGTAAATGAAACATGCAGTGCGTTATTATTCTAATGTGGAATCTGCTAATAGATAAATAACTTACAAACAAATCTTCAATAGAACAATTTTAAATTGATACAAAAGTGACTGATAAAAATAATGATAAAAAAATTATTGTTGTTCTTGTTTGCTGCTGCTGCTGTCGCTTTGACCTGCCAATGGGCTGCTGCTGCCACCATTTAATTGGTTTAACATACTGGTAATATTGGCAAGTCCTTCTTGTCCTTCTTCAATATTTGCCTTAGTTTCATTGCTTGCATTTGGGAAATTTAGCCTGTCAAGTGCTTCTTGCGCCTGTTGTATTCCCAGTCGGGGATCGTCATTGGATTCTGTTGTTGCCGATGCACTTTGATGTGTATATATGGTTATTCCAGACGTAAAGACCGCAATTATTGTGACTATGGATAATACTATATTGTTTTTATTCATTGCATTGTAGTTTTAAATAGTTTTAAACTTAAGACGTTTACATAAATTACCAATTATAAAGAATCTGTGATTTTATCAATATGAGTATTCTATTAAAATGTGGACATTATTTATTAATGCATTAGCATGTTAAGGAAAACTATTAAATTATGTTTTTGATGGTTTGTGTTAAATTATTTAACACATGCAAGACCTTTTGTGGTTTTGCTAAATTTTATATTGGTTATTATAGTAAGTAAACAAAAAAAATAAAAATAAATCTATTCTTCTTCTGTTGGGTTTGGAACACTAGTTGTTAGTTCTAATTGGTCTATCAATGCCTTGACTATGGCTATCTCTGCTTGGGCTCCTGGAAGATCTGCTACTTCCAGCTTATTTTCAGCTGCTTTTATGTGTTCTGAAACCTCGTCAAAACATTCTGGTGCACAATTCAGTGTAGTGGATAATGCTGCTGCGTCCTGGTATGGATATGCTGCAAATCCCAATGTTAATGCTGCAACAATTGTGACTATGGATAATACTATATTGTTTTTATTCATGGTGCTGTTAATTCATCTACTTAAAATTTAAGAATTTTATAGAATTTACAGGATATAAAATATATTATAATTAAATTTATTATAAAAATCCTAAATAATCATAACATCATTCTTATCGTTCAATCTAAAATAAAATACTATGTGAAATATTATTTATGTCCAGATGCCAATTTAGTAATTAATGGTTTTATGGAATCAACAACGATATGCTAAAAAAAGCCACCGCATTTGTGCATGTTATTCCAATCTAAAGTAATGCCATTATATGTATTTCGAATTATTGTTTGATCAAAAACGATTA
>JBKJYK010000065.1:0-6969 GCA_046715515.1 Candidatus Nitrosocosmicus sp. | reverse complement strand
GTGATATCCATTATCTTTCCCAAATCCGATTTGTGAAAAATTATTGTTTTTTGAATCATCAAAACCACCCATCATAGGCTGGTTTGAAACTCTTATCTCCTTTGTCTCGTTTATTTGTCTTATTTGGACTATATCGCTAGAATTGCTATATAAATTCTCAACATAATTAATTATTGGGCTATAAAATAAATCAGGATAAAGACCCAAAATCAAAGTGAAAGCAGCTAAAACCCCCATAGTAACTATTACATATCTACTCGAATCCCGTACATTTTTTAATGTTTCTGGAACTGTTCCAAAAAATATTTTTTTGTACATCCACAAGATATAAGCTGAAGTTAAAACAGTAGTTGATATGGCTATAGTAAATGCCACAACCTTCAGGTAATCAATACTATCAATCGCATTTTGCAGGGACCCATTAAACAAAACCCATTCAGCCATAAAGCCGCTGGTTATAGGAACACCCATTATGGTTAATGCCCCAATCATCGCAAGCACTGCAGTATAGGGCATTTTACCTGATAGCCCACCTAGATTATCCATACTCCTTGTTCCTGTTTGTAGTATTATTGAGCCAGCCATCATAAACAATAACGCTTTTCCGAGCCCGTGAGAAACGTAAAGCATTATTGCGCCACTTATGCCCAAGACACTTTCAGAGCCCAATCCAAATATGATATAGCCCATAGAGCTAATACTTGAATAGGCCAAAACTTTTTTGATGTCATTTTGCATTAGAGCCATTGCACCACCAAACACCATCGTTGAGACTCCCCATATGTCTAAATAAATACCGTAACCGGCATAGTTTCCCGATAGCAACTCCAGCCAAAACCTAACAATACCATATGCACCTATCCCAGTCATTGCAGAAGAGACTACTACAGATATTGGTGTGGGTGCGAGGGTATATGTATCGGGTAACCAAACATGCAAAAATAACGCTCCGAGTTTTATCCCAAAGCCTATTACGATTGAGAACAGTATCAAGTTTATCCAATCTATAGGTATTTTACCAGAATTTGATTTTATGACATCAAAATCAAAACCACCTGAGAAAAACCGCATGGCCAGTATGCCTAATAGCAATACAAGCGCACCAACGGCTGTCCATAAAAAGAACATTAAAGAGACTTTTTTCCTATTGCCATAACCAAAAAAGGCGATCAGGAAAAACGACGGAACTATCATTAATTCAAAAAAGACATAAAACTCAACTATATTAGTTGCAAGTACAGTCCCTAGCATACCCATCGATAAGGCCAGGTATAGGGCAAAGTAAATTCCCATTTGAGTATCTAAATGGGATTTTTGGCTTTTTGATAGAACCATTGTAGACAGATTACCGCCACCATTCAAACCAACACTTTGGCCAACTTCACCCTCAGCAACATCTCTTTTTGAATCCGCAACAGTTTTGTTTTGATCTTGTTCAACAAGAATTTTACGCACCATATACGGCTTTGAATAAAGGACCACTGCTGTTGTTATGATGTATATTGTCAAAGCAAAAGGAATACTTAATCCGTCAAGCTTAAGTCCAAAATGTCCTAGTTGACTCCCAGAATAAATTTCTTGATATTGACCACCAGAACCTAGGCTTAACGATGGAATTATTACAAAAATTGTAGACAGCGCTAAAATCCCAAATGAAAACCACGTTACAATGTTTATCCCTTTGTGTTTACCTAAAAAATATGCTACTGGAGAAAATACCAAGGGCAAAAATGTTGCCGCCATTAGAAAATATGAAGATGAATCCGCCATCTACATTCCCGTACCCCGAATACCCCTACAAAAACGACATTGACTCCTTTTATATATTATACGTTTGGTAAATGGATAGCCTCAAGATAAAGGCAAGAAAAACCCTAGTTTCTAAGGTTTTTGTATTCTGTCACATCAATATCTTTATAAAAACGGTAGGCTATAATCATAATTCCCAACCCAACTGCCACTTCGGCGGCAGAAATGGCAATTGAGAATAACACAAATACCTGACCCTGAGCATTTGGCAACATCCTTGAAAAGGCAACAATGATGAGGTTTACCGCATTAGCTATCAATTCGATGGAGAAAATTAACCGAAGAGCGTTTCTTTTAACAACCATTCCATATATTCCAATAGATATCAAAACAGAAGCTATAATTAAAAAATCACTAGGCTGGTTCATTTTTTTCCTCTATATCCTCCCTTCTTGCTAGTGCCAATGCACCTATGATGGAGCCGGCTAAAGTAAATGCCAAAACAATTAGTACAGGTGAATAGTAAGTTAACAATTCCCTTCCTATCTCTTTTATTTCAACAACAGGAACTGTATCGGGAAAACCTAGCTGTGAAATAACCGAATTCCCTATTAGTGAACCTATCAATGCAAGAAAAGCCAAACTTAAAGCAATGCCAGATACTTTCCTTTTTATTGTTTCTCTTTTTGTAACAGTATTAGGGGACCTTACAAGCATAACGGTAAATATAACAAGAACCGCAACAGCTCCTACATACACAGCTATTTGGAACATTGCAACAAACGGGGCATCCAAAATGATAAAAAAACCAGCGATGCCCAATAAAGATACAGCTAAAGCAATGCCCCCATATAGCAGCTCACGGCTCTCTAGCGAAATAATAGCGGATCCAACGGTCAATATGGACAGACCTACAAATAGAGCGTCAGCCATGGGTAGCACCCCTGGAACCTATCTTTATTTCCACCTCTCCATTATCGATAGGCTTAATGGCCAATTGTGAAGGTGTATATATTAGATGTTGCTTGGTATATGAGGATAATTCATAGTCATTTGTCATATAGAGAGCATAAAACGGACAGGCATCAACACACAGGCCACAAAAAACACATTTCCCATAGTCTATTTGGGGCATAATAGATTTTTTGTTTTGTTTCCATTGCTCATCTACTTTTACCATGGCAATAGCTTCTGCAATCCCTTCACAAGCAATGGAACACAGTTGGCAACCCGTGCACTTATCATGGAAAAGAATATGCCTGCCCCTTAAGCCGGCTATTCCAACGCCTTTTTTAGGGTCAAACTGATAACCATCGCCAACAAACTTTAGTTTTTGTTCAGGATACCTTAATGTGAACCTCTTTATGAAAAGATGTTTAGTACCAGACTCCAATGCCTTAATGAAACCACTAGCTGTGTTCATCCTGCAGATATCAAACCTCCCGGTCCCAAAATTCCACCATAGATTAATGTTAGTACGATAAAGAGATTTATGAATGTTAAAACAATCAGTTTATACCAACCGGTATGTAGCAATATGTCAATTCTTATTCTGGGATTGATACCCCTAGTGATTAACATTAGCAAAATAATACCAAATGTTTTTACTGTAAACCAGAAAATACTGTTGATAGTCACAGGGTTGTAAAGACCTTCCAAAGCAACCATCCTTAACAACGGATCCTCCGAGGCGGAAGCTCCTGGAATTAATTCCTGGGGAAATATTTGGGGTCCATACCAACCACCCAAAAATAAAATTACAAACAATCCAGCTAACGCATATAACTTGAGGTAATTGCCCAGCTGAATCAATCCAAAGATCATCCCAGACGTCTCAGTTAACCATCCAGAGACAATTTCACTTTCTGCCTCAGGAAGATCAAACGGTACACGTTCTAGTTCAGCAAGAGAAGAGATAAAAAAGACAAATGCATTTATTGGCATAACAAAGATGTTCCAGAAGAGATTTTGTGACAGTGCTATATTAGACAAGTTCAATGATCCGGAAAAGATAACCACTGGTAATGCAGACAATAAGAATGGAATCTCAAAGGCCACCATCTGATGTAAGGCTCGCAAACCTCCTATGAACGGATATTTACTATTGCTAGCCCATGAAAACAGCAATATAATCAGCGGAAAGAACCCCAGTATAGCAAACACAGCTATCAACCCAACATCTACATCGGCGGCAACCCAACCAGATGCTACAGGAATTAATGCAACAACCGCTGCGGATGTAGATACAAACATTATAGGAGCTAACCAAAATATCATTTTATCAGCGCCGGATGGGACAATTATCTCCTTGGAAAGAAGTTTCAGCCCATCTGCAAGCAATTGAAATATTCCCTCTATTTTCCCTGCATATAATGGTCCTATACGCAATTGCATTTTTGCCAACAGTTTACGTTCTATAAATATAGTAGATGCAGCAACTAAAGCTCCAAAAGCAAAACCTGGAAAAACAGCCGCCCTAAACAAATCGGTATGGATTAAAAACTGAACTATTGGGAGGGTTCGTGAAGGGTCCACCATCATTGAAAAAAATAGGTAAGGGGTCAACACCTGCCCATCGATAACAGGCAAAGGTACAAAAAATAATATGAAAAATATTATTGGAATAATCAATAAGGTAACAAATGCTAAAATAAACAATACTAGCTGTATTATGCTACCTACAAAATTGCCAAATCTAAAGTCTGGATTTAACGCACCCATTATCTATCCGCCTCTATAGGCCAATAATTTAAAGACCAATATATAGGTGGCATATCCCCCAACTTCGAACCTACCAATAGAAATGGCAAAGCTAAAATGTTCCTAAACGAACCTGTAGATATTTTAACTCTATATGGTCTGGATGTACCATCACTTACTATATGATAGCTTAATGCACCACGTCCCGATTCGACCCTTTTAAAAGATTCACCAGGCGGACCTTTGATGTTACTTAGCAATTTTTCTCTAACATCACCAGATTCGGGCATCTTATCTAAAAGTTCTCTGATAATGTGGCAAGATTCTCTAACATCCAAAAACGGAATGTATGCTCTTGCGAAAGAGTCACATGTCTTCATGTACTGAATGTTAAAGTCTATCTCATTGTAAATATCATATGGCTCTACCTTCCTAATATCATACGGCACGCCTGATGCCCGCAGAACAGAGCCTGTCACTCCTAACTTTATTGCATCCTCCTTTGATAAAATACCCACACCTTCAGTCCTTTGCCTGAATAGGGGATTATTGTAAAAAATGTGTTCATATTCTTTTAGTCTTTTTTCAAGGTAGTTTATCTGCGATAAGCATTTTTCTTTAAAATTATTTGGCATGTCGTTTCTAACTCCACCAGGAATGTTAAAAGCATGGGTGATACGGTGACCTGTAAGTCGCTCTAGCAAATCAAGTACCAGCTCTCTATCTGCGGCAGGCCACATGAACATGGTAGAATGTCCCAGAAATATCCCATAAATAGCTAGCCAATACAAAGTATAGTTAATCCTGTCTAATTCCGAGGTAATTGCCCGAAGAAATTGCCCTCTCCGTGGAACAGTGATGCCGATCAAGTCCTCAACGGCCAAGCTGTAAGAGTATGTGATATTCGCCGAATCATGAATTACTGGCCTTTCCAAGTGAGGAATATTGGTAAAATAATTTCGGTATTCACACATTTTTTCCTCCCCCCGGTGAACATATCCAGGGTCAATATTTACATAAACTATGTAATCCCCGTCCAATTTTATTATGAATCTAAAATGACCCGTGCCGGGGTGTTGCGGTCCGACGCTAAGGGTCATTAGCTTATCTTCGTCTGACTCTTTAACTATCTGCATTGACAGTTTTTTAGCCTCATCAATTTTTTCATCCAAACTAGACATTAATATACGCCTTTTATCTCCCTTTCAATCTAAAGTCTTTTCGAAGTGGGGGTATATCTGCCCAGTCCTCAGGTAACAGGAATCTCTCATTTCTAGGATGACCAATAAAATACACACCCAACATTTCATAAGTTTCACGTTCAAAATATTCCACACTAGGCAATATATTTATCAAACTATTTGCTTTTGGATCATCCCTATTGGTGTTTGTTGATAATACCAAAACATATGGAAAAAGATCTGGGTTGACATAGGAACCTAAATGGTAATTGATCTCAATTTGATCCTCTTTTGGATAATCCGTACCGGATGCAGACTCAACATGGTCAAAACCATGGTTGTCCCTTAAAAAAATAGCAGTTTCCACTATAATTTCCGGATCTACCATAATTTTTGATCGATTACGTTTATCATAGATTACCTTAATCCTGTCGCAAAATTTTTCGACCACTGAATTCAAAATATCCTTAGATAATAAAATAGATTTTTTTTTTAATTCGATTTCAGATTTGTTATCAATCACTTTATCTTTGACCTTTTAATTTTTTCTTGAAGAAGAAACGTTCCCTGAATAAGTGTTTCAGGTCTTGGAGGGCATCCAGGTACATAAACATCGACGGGGATAATACCATCGCATCCGGGTAACACATTATAAGAATCCAAATAAAGCCCGCCTGTGATAGCGCATGCACCCATTGCAATCACATATTTAGGCTCAGGCATTTGATCATATACCATGCGCAGACGGGGAGCCATTTTTCTAGTTACAGTCCCCTGGACAACAATTAGATCACACTGTCTTAATGAACCAAATGCCTCCAGAATGCCAAATCTTTCAACATCATATCTAGGGTCCGACGAACCACCAAACTCCACACTGCAGCAGGCCGTCTCTAAATGAACTGGCCATAACGACCATACACGACCCCAGTTAATGGCATATCCTAGGGGCTCATCTAAGGCTTTGACAAGAACATCACTAAGCTTTGATACTAAAACATTAAAATTAGAAGGATTAACTGGATTAACTAGTTGTTTTAACATACTGCTACACCTTATCAATATTTAGCATGATTAGTTATTAAAATCTATTGGAAAAAAAAACCTACCAAATTCCTTTCCTTCCGGCTAAAAATAATGCATATCCCATAGCAGCAAACATTATCCCTAGAAATCCCATCATAGGTAATGTGGCTTCTTTAGGAATAGATGTAAAAGTTACAGCCCAGGCATATAGGAATATTAGCATTACATCAAAAACTACGAACATAAGAATATACGAATAATATTGCATCATAAAGTGAGCTCTACCCTCACCTGTGGGAATATTCCCACATTC
>JBKJYK010000064.1:0-3653 GCA_046715515.1 Candidatus Nitrosocosmicus sp. | reverse complement strand
CCCTCGAGCCTTATTCTATTTGTTACAGCTAAAAATAGATTCGATGGTCTAATTGGGGGGCAGTATTATTGTATTGAGATATCATACCGCACAATACAATTCTTCCAAATGCCTTCATATTGTCAATCGCGCCTTCCAGGTGTTTTCCACCAACATTGTCATAATAAAGATCGATTCCTTCAGGGCAACCCCTTTTTAGTTCGGAAGAAATGTTGTTCTCCCATACAGATTTGTAGTTAAACTCATAGTCCACCTTAACATCGTCAAGCAACCATTCTACTTTTTCTTCTGAACCAGCACTTCCAACCACATGACATCCTTTGATCTGCAATTTGACATGCTAGAGAACCAACTGCTCCTGATGCAGCTGAAACGAACACTCTATCCTTACCTTCATTCAAATTGCCTATCGATAAAAGTCCAACATATGCGTTACCCCTGGCATTCCTAATACTCCTAAAAATGACTGTAATGGAGCAATCTTTGGATTTATTTTCATGACATTGGGTTATCTCTTGATCCCGTATTCTCACCAGCCAGTTCCCAAGAACATAATCCCCTACTTTGAATTGGTTATTCTTTGACTCCATGACCTGACCTACACATCCGTCTTCTAAAGGCCTGTTTAATTGAAATGGGTCCATATAGCTTAGTTTCTTTTGAACTCCTCATTCGTCCCCACATGTAAGGATCAACTGACATCCAAATGTTTTTGACTAAGAATTTGCCTTCTTTGGGCACTGGAATATTTACGCTAACAATATCAAATACCTCCTCAGTGGGAATGCCTGTTGGATATTGTTTTAAATGAATTTCTTGGCCTGTTCTTTGCACCATGCTAAACATTAATGCAGGTCGTAATACTGTATTTATCGATACCTTTTAGATTGATTATCAACTCAAGATACGTGCTAATTCTTCCTTGGTTATTTTGTACCCTTTCCATCTTGATTTTACACCTTTATGATTTGGATTTTTTTTCAATACTCCATTTTTTATTTATTCTGTTTGATTTTAAATGCCTCTTAGAGATCTCGATTTTGACATGGTCCAACGCGAAATCAATATCCTGCTGTTTAATTTTTTTTAACTATGGTGTTAAAACTGTCTGGTTAATCTATTAACCTGGTTTTGCAAATTATTGTACTAAAGTTATTGCCAAAATGGTGATATTAGATGGTTATATGTTTGACTGTTATATTACTAAATAAATTTACTAATTTATCTCTATCCACTACTATGAAAAAAAAGTTTGACTGCTTATTTGACCAAAATGACCAAATAAATGACCACATTGACCAAACTTGAATATAAATCAACAATATACAACATACAGAATCTTAAAAATTGTTGAATTTCATTAATCTATTTTGTGCAAATAAAAATTTTCCAAATTATGTCTATTTTCCTAAAATCCTCATATCAATGACAATACGACTCTTGACACTAGCAATACTTTAAATGGAATGTGCCATGGGGTACAGTAGTTCTGATCAGGCATTTATCTCGACCTCCTTTCCTCCTGTCTTTTTACTCAATACTATTGATACCGTTATCGATGCAATTGAAAGAATTATGGCACTAAGAAATATCATATCAAAGGAAAACGATGAAGGCAAGGATTCGATTAATCCTTCGACACTAATTACGGATTGATTAGTTTGCATGTACATTGCGGCAAGGGCCGGACCAACTGAACTTCCCACTATTCTTAACATGCTGCTCATTCCTATGGTCACTCCTGCTGATTCCCTTGGTGAAGCTAAAATAATTATGTTCATGGCACCAACGGCAGACAGTGACAGACCTGCAGATAATATTCCTAAACTTGATGAAATAAGTAATTCTGATGCATGAAATAGGTATAACACTGTAAAACCGCATGTGGTCAGAATTGAACCAAAGATAATGGGTTTCAAGGAGCCTAGCTTGGATATTATAATTCCAGATGTAGGTCCAAATATCAAAAGCATGATTGCAAAGGGCAATTGGATTTTGCCTGTTTCTACCGCATCATCACCAAATCCTATGGGTTCTGGGCTCTGGACCAAAATCGGAATTGTCTGAAACACCATAAACATTGACATTCCTACTATCATTATTATTGTGCTAGACAGCAATATAGGGGGCTTGAGGAATATTTTAAAGTCAATTAATGGAAATTTTGTGCGCTTTTCAACGTATATGAAGAGCACTAGCGAAACTATTCCGGTTATTAAGAATGGCAAAATGGTTTCAAAGGCAGAATTAGAGTTAGAAAAATCCTTTGTATCCAAAGGTAAATTACTGCCATTGTCTGCATTCTGCATAAATGTTAACGCGAGAAGAAACGATGTAATTGTAAACGCCAACAAAACTGATCCTTTGACATCGATTTGAATTCGTTGTTTTTTTTTCTCCTTTATCTTTTCCTCCTTACTGTGTTTTATCGATTGGTTGTTATTTTCTGCACCTATCCTTAACTTTTTCTGGAATTCTATTTCATAATTGTAATTATCGTCAATGTGAATGTACTTTCGTATTATCAGTAGTATTATTATGGAAATTGGTATTATGGTAAAAAATGTCATTCTCCATCCAAAATGCTGAATGATAACTGCGCCAATGGATAGTCCTATTACAGATCCAGCTGCAAACATTGAGGTGATGGCCCCTTGTGCAAGTGAGATTTTTTCTCTTGGAAACTGATCCCTTACAATACTAAAAGCAATTGGAAACATCGACATACCGATTCCCTGAATTGCCCTTGAAATTATTAGTGTATAGATATCGTTTGCGAATCCACCAATAGATACACCGATGGCATAAATTCCCATTATTATCAACAGTATTTTTTTTCGGCCATAAGTATCTGACAGTTTACCCGCTATAGGGGTCATTACAGCTCCAGCAATGAGATATGATGTCAAAAGCCATGAGGATAACCCATATGATACATCAAAGTCTTTTATTAGGGTTGGGATGGCAGGTATCAGCATTGTTTCTACATACATGACCATAGTTGCAATACAACTTAAAATAACCAAAACTTTCCATGCATATGGTGGAATTTTAATTTGTTTTTTTAATTCGGAATCAGAACCTTTGTTTTTCTTATCATCGTAATCATTTTCTGGAAATATTTCTTGTATTTTGGTAAACTCTTTTTCTTTTTTTGATCTTTCCATTATTTTCGCCATTGGTATAATTATCCGATTTTTCTGTTGGTACTTATGTTACTGCTAATGTTGCTTTTTTGCATTAACTAAAATTGCAACCAGATATTTCTTCTGGCAAAAAATTTCTCTTTTGTTTATCGTTCAATGGGGCACAAAAATTAAATTCATCTTGAATGTTTTGCCACATTTTTTCTAATGTGCTTTTTGTTATGGAGATATTCTCTTCAGGTATATCCTTGATGAATATTTTCTTTATCTTAAATCCGCAGTTAATAATAAGATCCAGATCATCTTTTGTTTTGTCTGTTAGGAAAATTCTATTGTTTCTTCTATCATTTTCGTCAACTTTTCTAATTACAAATCCATCTTTTTCCAATTTATCAATTATGGGAATGAGGGTTGGACCCTCCAGTCCCAATTTGTCGGCTATTTCCTTTTGAGTTAGGCTATTGTCATCGTTAACTAATGTTATAATTACCTTCCATTGGCTAAAGG
>JBKJYK010000063.1:0-10896 GCA_046715515.1 Candidatus Nitrosocosmicus sp. | reverse complement strand
AGATGTGTAAAAGAGACATAACTCTAGCAGATATCCACCAAGAAGAATATTGACATTTAATTCAGCACACATATTCAAAACATTACAACTAATCGAGAAGAAAGGAACGGTAAGCAGAAATTTGCTATCCAGTGAACTGGGATTAGGAGAAGGCTCAATCAAGACCTTGATAAAACACCTAAAAATGGAGGACATGATAAGAACCACCAACAAAGGAACAAAAATGTCCGATAAGGGAAAATCAATATTAACTAAATTGTCTCTGTATGTCGGCCATGAGACTGACGTACCAGAATGCTCAATTTCAATTGGCAAATTCAATCATGCGATTTTGCTAAAGCAAATGAAATGTGAAATTGGTTCTGGAATTGAACAAAGAGACATTGCAATAAAAAACGGCGCCAAAGGAGCCATAACCCTAACATTTGAAAATGAACAATTCCTAACAGTCAATACTAAATATGACTCCCTGCAAAATGAAACCAATATCAAAAAACTTTTAGTAGACAGGTTAAACCCCATTGACAACGACATAATAATAATTTGCAGTAACGATTCAAACCATATAATAGCCGAACTTGCTGCAAAAGCAGCTGCTCTATACACACTAGACAACCATGACAAACATTCATACGACATATGAGATACGGAATATGGAATATCGTTGTAATTAAAACAAAGGTATATTAAATTTGCAATAACAGCGATAGAATAAACTCGAAACAGCAAACAAAGGCTTATTCAATCTCCAATATCTTTATCTAGCATTATCAAAGTGACAACCCCTAATTTATTCTCAGTTGAAAATAACATAACAGTTAATATGAAAACGCTTATTCCCTTCAAACTATCATTGTTTATTGTTATTTTTTAATTATTGTCAAAAAAAACAATGGCACAATGAAAGGTGTGTGCCATTCTTATGATGGCGAATTCAAAGATCAATTTACCATCAATGAAACTAGTATTTGTAGCCTCAAACAACAAAACACAGGCAGATAACGCAGGTAAAGATAAACAAATAAATAAATTTTAAGAGTTTACTTTATAGCATTTTTCACTTTTTCATACAGTTCTGGAGGTATTTCTTCAAAATTATGGGCACTTTTAGCATGATCCTTTATCTTATTTAATAAATCCTCGTCATTTTCAGAGGATGCAGACCAATTGCAGTTAACGCCGACATCAGAACAGGTAAAGTTTTTTGTCATAACTTTTAATCTTAAGAATAGTATTTAAGCAATTCTCCAAAAGAAACAGCATTAAAAGATATTTTACAGAATTAAATATATATTAATATATACACTGCCTCAATAAATTTATAATACAGATATATTATGTCTCCTTTTAGTTTTTTTAAAAAAAAAGATAAAGATATTCCCAAGTTTGACAAGAATATATCCAATAAATCCAAATCGTTACACCGCCCGGATGATATAATCAAAACTGATTTTGCCTTGGAAGAGCTGAAAAAAAAAGAAAACGATATCATTAAAAATCGTTTGGATAAGCTGAAAAACATTTGTGGAGAAATCAAGCAATCATACAGAATCATTAACAATATTGCAAACAACATTGAAACGGAAGAAATAATTGCAGAAGAAGAAAAACTAACACCCCTAATTAAAAACACAAAAAACATCATTGTAAAGTCACTAAAACGCGAAACCTCCAACACGTTAGAAATCCCGAAAACATTTGAAGATTTGATAAAATTCAGAGAGACAATAGTTTCATCAATCAACAGGTTCGGTGAAGTTACTAGTTCTCATAGCACAGTAATCAACACATTCATGAAAAAACACGCCAATCATTTGCGTAGTGAGTTAAAAAAAATTACCGAAAACTCCGAAATAATAGACGAGTTCCATGAAGATATCTTAAAAAACAAAGAGGCAATAGACGAATGCAAAAATAAGTTATTGGACATAAACAAAAAAAAGATTGAAATTGACAATAACAACACCATAATAGAATCAATAAACCAAACCATAAAGGAAAAAGAGAATGAAAACGACGAAAAGGAAAAAGAGATTAAACAATTACAGGCACTGCCGTCATATGACAAGAGTATAGGCCATTTAAAAGAGATAGAAAATCTGGAAAAAGAAAAGGATATACTGCTCCAAAACTATATGGAAATTTCAAACCAGTTATCAAAAGCTACTCATAAATACTCATACGGTACTTCAAAAAGAACAAAGGAAATTATAAACATCATAATTAAAGAACCCGACAAAATAATCAATGATGCGGATATTTCCCCCTATTTGGAATTTTTGAACAACCTAAAAGAATCAATTAATACCAACAAAATTGTATTGAAAGACTCGGCCAAGGTTGTGCAATATTGCGATAAGTTGATTGACACATTACCAAAGTTTAAGCACGAGTTAAAGGGGATTGATTCAAACCTAAAGCGTTTAAAAAACTATACCGAAAACTCGGTTGTTGAGGAGATAAAAAAAATTGAAGATTCAATAAACGAGAACAGAAAAACCATTTATTCTGAAAGCTCGAGAAAGGAAGAATTTAGCAAACAAACAATTCAAGAGGAAGAGAAATCAAAACAAATAGGGAGTGAAATTGAAGAGCAATTATATCATATCCTCAGAAAAAGGTACAAAATTACAGCGTAAGCATAACCAAAACAAAGTAAAACCACTTAGACAGATATCGTTATTTTTAGAGTTATCAATGGGGGAAAAACAAATACAATATGTTACTCTAAATAATATCTATTTTATTGTAATATGTATGACTAAATATGCTATTTTCTTGTTAACCTGTTGATTATGTCTTTATGTTGCAGATACATTCTGGTCAGTTTGTTTCTTTCGCCCAGCTCAAAATCCCTAAAGTCAAACCCCGGGGAAACAGAGCAGCCGATCAAAGAGTAAGAAGACCTGTCTTTTATATCCGCACCAAACCATGTATTGCCCTTTATGACGCAATGAATCTGCTGGTTATTTTCTATGTCGTTTCCTAATGTTATACACAAAAGCCTTTCACTGTCAGTTAAAATGTATAGATTTACAGGACTGCCTTTATAAAAATGCCAGATTTCGTCATATTTAACTTTATGAAAAGCAGAAAATTGGTCCCCCTCCAAAAGATAATATATTAATGTAAAAACAGGGCGAACAATGGATTGTTTACTGTCGGCCTTTGAATAGGAATAAACTCCATCTTTTGAGATTTTGTCGCTGCTACCTTCCACCTGGATATAACTATCTGATCTGTATGATTCGTGATAATACCCACCTTCTTCCTCAAGTTTTACCATATTTAACTTCTTTATGATAAATTCCGATTCCTGGTTCACAAACTTTTAGCAACATTTTATAAATAAAATAGTATTGCTTGAAAACAGTTTAAATCACAGCATCATTCTTTATATACAGTTTTTCCCTCGGCTATGGACATAACAGGGTAACTAGTTAATGAGAATGGATCCCCGTTCCAAACAACAATAGAGGCTTTAAACCCTGGTCTTATTTGGCCCAAATCACCAATTCCAACTATATCGGCAGACTCTTTAGTAATCTTGGAAATGGCTTGGGTTTTTGACAAACCAAATCGCAACAGATGTCTTAAGGTATAAAACATATTTCTCTGAAGGATAACAGGGTGGTCACTCATTAATGCAAATTTTGCCCCCGATTCAATCAACGGTTTTACGTTTTTCCAACTTTCATGCTTAAGCTCCACTTTATAAGGAAAGCAATCCAACGGACCGTAAATTATCGGTATGTTATTCAAACTCAAAAATGAAAAAACTTCTTTATGGTATATATCCATACAATGATTGGCAATGACATCCAGCCCAAATTCCTTGGATAACTGTATTAGCAATACCGCGTCATCCTCTTTATGAAGATGTGCCATTATCTTGTATTTTTTTGAGAGGATATCCATAAATACCTCAGTTACAGGATCAACCTCATCGATGTCTTTTTTGTCCCTATTGACTAGGTTTTGAGTTTTTTTGGCTTTAAGTAAATTATCCCGAAGAATGGCCATGGCACCCATTCTGGTTGAAGGCCTATCACCTTTCCAATCATTTGTACTCCTCGGATTATATCCTAATGCCATTTTTATTCCCACATCCTTTACATATGCCTTTTCAACATTGTCTTCATAATTTCGCAAAAATACAGATTTACCCCCAACAACATTTCCACTGCCAGGCAGGACTACAGAATATAAAACACCGTTTTCAACAGATTCAGCAAAAGACAAATCATCCATGTAGATGCTGTGTATGGAATTAACCAATGGAAAAACAGGGTCCATGTGTTCATTGGACTCATCTTCATCTTCAGGTTCACCGGCCCTAACCATTCCTATATGGCTATGCGAATCGATAAAGGCTGGAGTGACAACAACATCTTCGGCAATGATTTCAGAGTCCTTTTGTAATGGTTTCTCTGGGCCAACATAGATAATTTTATCACCTTCAAAACCAATATAGTAATTGTGTTTTTCATCAACACCATCATACATCAATGTTGATTTGATAACTTTCATATTGTTTCTCTACTTCCACATGATTCAATAAATACTGTATCGTGATTCCCACCGACCATAAATTATGTTTATAAATACATGAAAACAAGGAGAAACAGAGAGCAGAAGGATATACTGAAAATCTTGTAATGCAAATGGCTTTTTTGTAAATTCAATTAAAATGAATACAATGTTCTTTCTTTAATATCAACAAAGGATACAGATCCCACCATATCGTTTTAATGCATAATAGGCTGTTTTGATGGGCCCCCTATTGCAACCTAACCAAAAGGAGACAAACATAAAAAATAAAAAAAGTTTATCTTTGATACTCCTGTACATATTTAAAATTGATTAGGTTCAAAAGGATACTAGTTACCATTGACGGGTCTACTCAATCGATGAAAGCCGCTGATTACGCAATAAATATCGCTCAAAAATATGACTCTGAACTTATTGCCTTGCATGTTTTGTATTCCAACACAGGGTTTGCTTTTCACAGCGAGACAGCAACGGGTTTGATAACCCCAAGCTCCATAAATGAACTAAAGGAACAGGCAAAGGAAGAGGCTGAAAAATGGTTTGATGAAATAATAAAGAAATGCGCGGATAAAAATATACAGGTTAAAACAGAGGCAATCATTGCGCCCATATCTATAGTTGAGGCAATAATCAGTTATTCTGAAAAGGAAAATATCGATTTAATAGTTACTGGCGGAAGGGGCCGATCAGCATTTAAAAAACTCATTTTGGGAAGCTCAGCATCAGGAATTGTGACCTATGCCCAATGTCCTGTAATGATAGTCAAGTGAAAAAAACTTTGCAATTGAAGATAAATTCATTACACACAAACCAATAAAAGAGTATAATGTTTTTTTTGGGGTTTAGCCGCCACTATCTTCATTCATCTAGTCGTCAAATCCTTTTCTCTGCCTTTATTTCTAAACACATAGTGTAAGTATCATTCCATCAGTAAACTAATATGTACAATATTAAAGACAGTATCAATTACAACTAATCCCCCTTTTTGTTACCAGCATTATTAATTACATTAGGCTTTATCAAAGTTATTTGCTAGCAGCAGCAGCAGCAGCAGCATATTGTAAGCGCATTAGATAACAATTTTGCATACCCCAAGATTATCCATTTGGAATCACAGGGGTTTGTGAAAAAGCACATAATGCTGCTAATGTTAATTTTTAGTTCTGTTTTTTGTTATTTTACGTTGGCAATATATATACCTCCGCAAAGAATTCCGCACCCATTCCTTATTGACTACCAATCATTTAATTAAAGTGGTCCTTCCATAAAGCATACTTGTGGTATTTCTGAAAAAACTATCCTGCAACAAAGCCCTTTGAGATTAAAATCATCAATATCAAAGTCACCGTAACCATTGAAAAAAATACAACCGGAATTTGATTTGCCAATTTAGGCAGTTTTTTTGGTTTGAATAGCACTGCGCTCACTTTACCTCCAGATATGATATTATAATAAACAACTAAAGACACCATACCTGATACCAAAATCATATTGCCCCAAAATGTCAAAAACAATTTATAAAACTGATAATTTGTATTGATACTAAAAAGTATAAACCCAGAAACAATTGAAGCTGTTGAAACAGTTATTACAACCTTTTGAATTTTGGGCAAAATTATAGACAGGTTACCGGTTTTGTTTGATGGCCGGATTATAAAAACCACCACAAACATAACACTCCACCAGAGAAATGAAAATATCAAATGGATAATGTTGATAAAAACCTGTAACTCATAGGTCAATGCGGTAATGAATTTATATCCAGTATAAATTTCTAAATATTTCCACAATAGGCAAATTTATCTTTTTTTTTGTTTAATAGAATTCAAACACACACATTTCCATACATGATCGATGTGTAACAATAACAATGTTCTGTCAAGTTTTTTATTATCTTTCCAACAAACCTAGGCGCCAATTTATTACATTTACAACAGAAAATAGTCACATAATTACCTATAGAACATGAATAGATCAAATTTCAAATTTGTTATTGAGAAAAACAATATTTTGCATTTACAGATCCATTTTTGTGTAATAATTATAAAATATTTATATAACAATACATAAATAATGCTTGCAACCTATATATATTAGTGATTAGCAAGCTGTGACTTCATATTCTAAAGCAACAGATAAAAGATCAGGAAACTTTGTTAAAAGACACCAATGGGGAATAATTATGGTGGTCGCAGTTGTAGGTGTCATTCTAATTGTTGGTTATTTACTTAGTGGCGGGACAACGCCAAATAGCAAAGGTATTGGCTCAATATTTCAACCCATGCCCACCTACAAATCAGGCTTGGGATCCATCAACGGGTATGTAGCCGGACCGTTAGGTTTGCCAGCTGTAGGCTCAACAGTTATTGCAGTAGAGCAAGGAGGTTCGGCTATATCGAAAAGTTCATTTGTCTCAGTTGACGGAAAATATGTGTTCAGCGATCTTCCTCCTGGAGAATATATTCTAATGGTAGCATTTCCTGATGGGGCAAACAGGGTCTTAGATAACATCCAAGTAAGCACGGGTTCGGTACAGTCCATTAATCTCAAATACTGACTTTAAAGTAGATCTTCAAATCACAACCCATTTATTTTAACTTTTTTATGGTGTTCAACCCATTATATAATTCAGCGTTTTTTGTCACCATTGTTTAGAATCAAAGATAACTGATAAATCTGTTCCACTGATAGTTGCCCGAGCTTTCTACCTCTTATGTGATCAAAGTCCACATATCCACTATAATTCTGTTCATGTTTATCAAAACATTTCAATATGAAGAAAATGTTTTTTTTTCTGAAAGAAAACAAAAATTGTATGTCATTGATGATTTTTTTTGACAATGGCGGGGCTTTGGGGACGATCTCTATTAGAACTGAATCAATTTTGGGTTTAGGGGCAAAACAATAACGAGGGACATCAAGCAGAGGTATTATGGAAAACCTATATTGTGCATATATTGATATAGCTCGATAGTTTTTATTGCCTGGGGACGCCAAAAGTTTGTCAACAAATTCCCGCTGCAGTAAAATTATGCCTTTCTTAAAACTCTTTTGACATAACCACGAAAAAGCATTTCGGCTTTCATAATAAGGCAAGCTTGAGAAAAAAACATCAAAATCCACATTGAAGGCATTGTCAAAAGCATCCAAGTTTAAGAGATTTAGATTATCAAAAGACAACAGCTTTTTTTTGCAATAAAAATAAAAATACGGATCGATTTCAAAAGAATATACAAATTTTGAGGATTTGCAGAGTTCCTCGGTTAAAGATCCATTTCCACTTCCAACTTCATAAACAACATCATTGCTGCCAATTTTAGACAACTCAATGATTTTTTTTATTATGTTGTCATCTACAAGAAAGTTCTGACCCAGTGATTTTTTTTGTTTTTTTTCGTGGCCCTTTTCCATCACTATTAGTTCACATGCCTCTATGGAGATGTTTCAAATAGAGATTAAATAGACAAAAAACTAGGTGTGTTATTTTCTAACAAAAACATTCATCCGGGTTTCACCGGCAATTTCGTCAAATATCCTTTGGGCTATGTGCTTTGGTGCATCCCTCAATCCAGTTCTGTTTTGAAGATCCATAAACGAGACAAATTTTTTTTTATCCCTCTCTGCCAATATGGATTTCATATAGGTCTTTCCTATTCCAGGTATAAGCTCCAGAGAATGGACCCTTGGCGTCATTGGTTGCGCTGAGTTAAAATAATCTATAAATCGCGATTCGTTTACACTCACAATCTTCTCTATAACAGATGGTAACTCATTTTTTGCACTTTGGGTAAGATGATTGTAATCTATTCGTCCCAATACGCTCAAGATTTTTGCTCGTCCTTCTTTTCCTATATAAACTCTTTCACCTATACTAAACTTTTCCCGGTTTATTCCTAGCAACTCCAGAATTGTCAAGTGCACCTCACCTATTGCATGGATTATAGTTCCCTCCCTCATTCGAACAATTGATGATTTGCTATTTTGGATATAGTCGAGTATATAGGCATACTCCTCAAATTTTCTATGAGGATATGTTTCCATATTTTTATTATAATTATCCCTATTTGATAAAAATTTCGACAAATTATTTCTTTGTTTATAAGTAATAATAATATGTGTTTTATCTTTGATTAACTTTCAATCACAGATTCATCTTTTTCATTTTCAATTTTTTTGTTGTCATCATCTTTATTTGACAACAATATGGACCTTATCCTTTCCAATTTTTCAGTCACTATCAGTTTTTTCCACCCAAAGGTAAAAGCCCTTAGCTCCTCCAGAGATTTAGGCATCACATTTACTAATTCAACCGCCTCTTCCACGGTCAGGTCACCTTCGCCGATAAGGTTGTCAACCTTCACCTTTGCCTCATTATAATCAGTTTTTGAAAACTTTTTAGAATAATCGTATGTCCATCGCTGGATTTGGTCCATTTCATCAGGCGATATGCCTTCTAAAATTTTTTCTACTTCAGATAAAGTGATAATTTCCCGTTTTAAAATTTCTGTCAATTTTAATAGCACACCTTTTATCTGATCAGGATTTTGTTAAAAGACGTACGTGATTAAATTTCGTTTGTAGGTATTTAGGTTTGTTTCCAAACATCACCATCACTTTCATGGTACGCCTTCCTATAGATTCAATTATGCCTATCCGGCCCTGAAAACGTCTGTGAGGCATAGTGGTATGTTCACTTGGATCGATATTTACAACAACTTTATCCCCTTGCTTGTAGTCGATAAGCAAATATGACAAACCTGTAATTTTATTTGATTTTGTTAACACCGATCTGGATTTTCTTCTGGTTCCATGGGATGAAGGCATGAAATAGTTCTGTACCCACCCTAATAAAAATTATTTACAAAATAAGACCCATGTGCCTTGAAGGTTTCAACTTGAAACACCCATTTAGACAAAAAGCAAAGCAATGCAGCAGAAAACAACTGCTAACTACCTACAATGAAGAGTAAGATTAATTTTTATGCCGTTTGCAAGTGTGTAAGCCGCAAACCAAAATTAATAGACAACTTTCAGCTTAAACGTCATTACGGTTTATTGGATCAGAAATACCACAATCACCAATAGTAAAAACAATCTCACTTTCAGCATGGTTTGGGGAATCCACCATTCTGGCTATTCTGTTTCTGCCAGACCGTCTCAAAAAAACCCTGTATGTACTAGAATGTGCAACAATATTGCCACCTGCGGCTTTGAACGAATTTCCAACATATGGAGAGTCAGGAGATGATAGTGCCTGATTTGTCAACAAAACTGCAATCTCAAATGTTTCCGCTATTCGCATAATAGTGTGAATTAACTTGTTTAGTCTCTGTTGCCTTTCAGAAAGAGCGGACAATCCTATGAATTCAGACCTATAAAGGGAAATGATGGAGTCAACAATCATTAGTTTGATGTTATGTGAGTCAATAACCTTACTGGCTTCAGATAGTATCAGTTCATGATGTGAACTGCTGTAGGCTTTGGCCACAACAATGCTATCCAATGCTTTGAGTGGATTCATGTTTCGCAATCGGGAAATCGTTTCAATTCTTTCAGGTCGAAAGGTATTTTCGGTATCCACATACAGCGCATTTCCCTTTAATCCACCACTTGAGTAATCTTGTTGCACCGTCACACAGGCAGTATGACACAATTGTGTCTTACCCGTTCCGTACTCTCCGCATACCTCTGTAATAGATTTTGTCTCTATGCCTCCCCCCAAAAGATAGTCAAAATTTTTCGAGCCGGTAGAGATTTTGCCGATTTTTTTGCGTTTGTGATACAGGGTAGTTGCCGTAATAAATTTTTTTTCCATAATCCCAATATCTTCCAAAACCGCTATTGCCTGATTGTAAATGAAAAAGGAGTCATCAATATCAATTCCAGATTGAGCAGACACATCATAGGGCCCAAGGACTACCAAGTCCTTTAATGACAAAAGACCAGACTTCTTTAAGAGAGCAAACACATCCAGAGAAACACCTTTTAAAACATCTATAGAAAAAGAGTTATCAGAGTTATAATTGGTGTCAGAACTAAAAGTCAAAGTATATGATAACTTAACAAATCCAATATTTCAATAATGCTAAATAGAGTTAACATTTTACCCCATTATAAAAAATTCAACCTAAAAACAAACTAATCGGAGAACCACCAACCAAATGTAACAGCAAGTGTTGAAAAGTTCATCCAACAAAATAAACCCCTAAGGATTAAAGATAAATCAACCCGGTTCATTAATAAATTGCAATCTAATGGGATTTAATTGATTATCGATTTAGCCATAGAGAATAAAAATATTTTGGTGATTGGTGCAGGTATAGAGGGTGCCAAAAAGGTCAGGTT
>JBKJYK010000062.1:0-2853 GCA_046715515.1 Candidatus Nitrosocosmicus sp. | reverse complement strand
ATCTAAAGATGGTTTAACACTCGTTTCAATATGGTATAATATCAAATCTACTTATCCATTGCCGTGATTAAAAATACTTTTTCTATCTTTTTAGTCGATATAATGCACAATCAAGTTATTCTCGTTAATAGTTTCTAAAACTCTATTATTGTTGTTCTGAATTGCTATTTGCTCTTATCTGAAGCCATTTTATATCGTTATTCTCAAGCATACTATGGTATGGATATTGCGATTTATCGTATTTAACTTTTACACCCACAACTGTTGACATTTGATGAGTAGATTTATATAAAATATCATGTGAAATTTTATTTTTATTTTTCATTTGAAACAAGGATTTACGAAGCTCATTGTCTACAAGTAAAAGGAAGTTATCATCGTATCTCGAAAGATTTATTGAATCCAATCGATTGATTTGCTTAAAGTCCACTTCCATATTAAAAACATATGTAGGAATCCATAGAAAACCTCTAGTCCAATGACGCCCTATCAAATCGGGATTGTTTAATTGAAAGTCATTTTTATCTTTCTTCTCATTTGCTAGCTGATTTACAATATGCGCATATGCTTTATAATAATTTGAAGTAACATTTGTATCAATTATCAATGTGGTGCTTGTTATTCCAAATATACCAATAGTTGAGATTATTACAAATGGTAATACTTTTCTAATTGTGGACTTGAATTTATTTGATAAATCCACTACCATACTTGCCACAGATATGCAAAATATCGGAAATATGGGGATGAGGTGAAAGAAAGATACAAAGTTTATAACAAATAGAAAAAGAAAGAACGGAATTGCCCACAATAAAACAAAATAGTCTCTTTTTATCTGAGAATACACAAGTCCGGCAATACTTAATAAAAGAAATACCGGATCCATCTGAAAGACATACTTGAATGAATTGAGAAGTATGCTGCTTACTGCCTTGTCAAGGTCAACATCCTGTCTTTGTGAGTTCCATCCAACGTCCTTAAGCCATTGGTCAAATTCACCAACGTAGGTAGCGTGCATTGGCCAAATCAGCGGTATTAACACAATGGGAACAAGCCAAATTCCCAAATACTTCCAGCTTTTACTGCTTGAAAAAACAATATACCCTACGAGAGGAATCATGGTAAACGCGGGGATTTTTGTGAATATTGTTAAGCCTAATAAAACTCCAGAAAGCAAAGCCAGTAAAATGTTTCTATTATAACCCCATTTCTTTTTTTTTTCGTTTATAGGTTGGCGTTTATTGTATAAAGTATGCTGCTTTTTGTCATCATCGACTTTTTTTGAAATATGAATTGCTAATAATATAGAAGATAAGAGAAGTGGGAGTAATAGTGTCTCTAGTAGTATCTTTCTCATCAACCATGTGAATGGCATGACTGCAAAAAGGATTGAAGCGATTAGTGCCACAGTACTATTATATCGTCTTTCAGAGATTTTATATATGAGAAAAGTGTCAAGTATGGCAAGTGATCCCATCACTAACCTTGGGATCAGGTATAGGGTTTCTATGGTAGTGACGTTCACACCAGAAGATGAAGAAGAAACAAAAGAACTTGGATAGCCGACCATGGCTAATAGCCCAGCTAAAAAGAATTGCCCAAAGTATGGGTGGTCATAGGGATGGGGATAGACGTTTTTTGGTTCATGAAACCCCAAACCATTTAATATTTGCATAGCTCTTTGCATATATTGCCCTTCGACAACCCAAACGGCTGGAAATCCAATAGGATTCCAAAGATGGGTATAGGCAGATAATATTAATGGTATCATGAGCATAACCGCATACTTGTAATTATTCTTGTTTACCATTAATCTCATCTTGGATTTATTTTTAATTTTTATGGGTGGATATTTTAATGAATAGTTATCATCTCTTTTCTTTTATTATTGGATGTTATCTGTAATAATGATAGTGAAAGCCAAAAAATGGCATACATGATACCACAAGGTGTTTTACATATTTTTGTTTTTGGTTACAATTTTGACTATTACTTACTTTAGATGCCATAGAAAATGAATTATTAAATGAGGAACAACAACATGTGTTAGTGACCCACACATCATAAAAAATAACTATTTCTTTTTCATAATAACAATCCTATCATTGCATAAATAACACCTAACTGGTTAGATTCCTTGTAGGTGTTATTTAGATTCTAATTTGCTAACGTGCCTACAAACCTATTTTTTAAATTTGTAGTAAAATATGATATGGTAAAAACGGATATAAGGATTGCTTTCATTACCTAAATTTGCCATTATTTTACACTAACAAAAGAATTTTAACAAGTTTTTTAAACAATGAAGGAATCCGCGAAAAATTTTGCCCCTGAAAATAAAAGAAAATCAGCGCCGGGAGAGGGATTCGAACTCCGGAGCAATACTCTGGGAGATAAACATTCATTTTAAATAACAAAAATATCAAATAAAAATAGTTGTCCCAAAGCGGTAGAGAGCCAAAACTTTTATCAAATTGTTCAAACCATGCCATCCATCCATTACAAAACAATACTATAGATGATGACCTCAATGTCAAAAATATCCAAATAACAAACAAAATAAACCAAATAACAAGAGGACAAAAACAATACATCAAGCGTATCTTAAACAATATAATAGCTAATTCTCCTCAAAACGCCGAAAATATTTGTGACTTTGTAATTGCAGAGCGAAACGAAATAAACATTAAGGAATCAACGGCTGAATGGCACATCAAAGTATTAAGTCAGCTCCTAAATTTTCACAATCTCAAAGACTTCAAAGACATAACAAAAGATGACATTCTAGATTTCCTAAATAGCCTTAGAAAATCTGCTGAAGATGATCCAACAAATAAAAGCATAGGTAACAGG
>JBKJYK010000061.1:0-4390 GCA_046715515.1 Candidatus Nitrosocosmicus sp. | reverse complement strand
GGGTACGGACCTTATCAAATGGCTCCGTATGCTACCGGTGTAAAGGGGCGTTACACAAAAATATACTTTACTCTATCCACCTGGAATCCTTATCAAGTAATACAAATGTCTGCAATTATTCTTAGTGAGAACGAGGAAAAAAACCCTTTGCTCTACGCTAAAGATGCATCTGACAGAAACGACAGAAAGTATGCCTATGTTTCAGTATTCTTGGCACACCTTGCAAATACAAAAAAAATCAATTTCCATGATCCTTTTGGTAACAATCCGTTTATTGCAGATCATATAGAATGGGCGCAATTTCATACGCATTTGGAATTACGAAATGAGTTGAAAAAGAAGGTAAATCAATTAATTTCTGTCCTTGCTGCCGACATAGATAAAGCTGACGTTTATACTGCTATTGCCTCATCCGTTGTCAGATTGTGATATGAATATAACTTATTTAATAACGTTGTAAATGCTGATGTGTATAGAAGATGGGCGTTGGATGCTGTTCACACAGGAAATAAGGGGTTGTTGATAGAGGAGATAAACCAAAGAATAGATTCAGAGCGATTTTTGCCCGATCACGATCATCTTTGCTATGCGTATAGCTCTGAAGATTCAAATGAATTTAAATATGCCCGAATAAGTCTTTTGGAAGCAAAGCTTGCAGAATCTGTCGATATGAAATGGGATTTAAAGCATCAAGGGGGATTAGATTGCAATTCTCATATAACATGGGCCAGGTTTAGGCACATAGGAGAGTTGCGTAGAGACCTTGTTTCCAAATTTAAACAGATGGTTCTAAAATTCAGATCTCCTGATGAAATTGCTAATGCCTATGAGAAGATAAGCAATGCAATAATGAATCTTTCAGGTGAAACAATTGATAATAAAACAGATTCCAATAATAACCAAAGGATAGTGTCAATGATAAATACCAATGAAAAAGATGTTATCATAATGGAAATGTCTAAACATATCAATAAGGATAGCTTTCTTATACCGCTTCCCACTAATAATATTTCTCTATAAATATTTAAAGTGGTCTATTTTTTATTTGTTTACAACTTAATGGATATCATTATGTTGACTATTACCCGGTCCAACAAATAATCAATAGGAGGTTATGTTTATGGACATATAATAATATTTTGTGTATTAGAGTTTTGCAAACTTTACAAACAAAACGAAAAGTAAATTCAATACGACACACAATTGATACTATGAAATATGATTTCTCAAATAAAGTTATTGTAATAATTGGAGGGACCGGCGCGTTAGGAAGGGTTTTGACAAAATCTTTTCTAAATTGCCAGTCTAAAACAATAGTCATCACATACAGATCAAAAAAAGAGATGCAGAAATTAAAAACAGAACTGGATGTTATATTGGAGCAACCCCTACAGAACTCTACAACACTAGAATACATAAAAGTAGACGTAACAAATGATGAAGAAACAAAGAGATTGATTTCAAATATTGTAAAAAGGCATGGTCTAATTCATATATTAGTTAGTGTAGTTGGAGCCTATATTGGGGGTAAAAACGTTACTCAGTTAGATGAGTCAGAATGGGATAAAATGATTAACATTAACCTAAAATCCGCATTTTTAATCAGCAAACATGTTATTCCCGCAATGGTATCAAATAGTTATGGAAAATTAGTTTATATTTCCTCTAGAACCGGTTTAAGATCCGATGGATATGATTCCGCCTATGCCGCATCAAAGTCGGGTTTGATTAGGTTTGTAGAGTCAGCGTCACAAGAAGTAAAGAAATCAAATATTAATATCAATTGTGTATTGCCAACAATATTGGATACAGATCCCAATAGAAAAGAAATGCCTAATGCAGATTTCTCTAAATGGGTAAAGCTAGATGATTTATCTAAAGTGATATTGTTTCTTTGCTCAGATGATTCTAAAATAATAAATGGAGCTTCAATATCTGCATACGGTTTACTGTAAACAAAACTAAAATAATTTTTTTATGTGGAACAACTATTGTGTGCTATAAATAATGAAATCCCTTGCCATTGTTTGGAATCCATTGTTATATAAGCTTGTTTATATCAATAAAAAATTTTATTTGCCTATTTAAAAAATTATTTGTTTTAATGGCATAGTGTATATATGTTGTTGTCACTTTATTGTCTATTCTCTGTAATGATCATATCTATTCCGATTTTGTTTATTTTTTTTTAGATTATTTATTTCTCTTATTAATTCTTCAACATATTCTTTAATTTCGTTTTGATTTTCTGAATCAATGTCCCTATATTTTGAATTAATAATTTGATAATCATCAGGAATATTTTGCATTTTTTCTTCTAATTCATCAAGCAATTTTCTAATAGACGTAATGATGCTCTCCATCTATTTAGATAGTCACACCATAATTAAAAATGTTACGCAGTGTATTAATGCGTAATGATCACTCATATTGGATGCTATTTAATAGTTCCAAATGACCATGATTTGATAATTGCGTTTTTTTACCAAATATTATTGGGGATTTTCCATAATCTTTAATGATGGCACACGTAATTATTGGTGTTCCATATTCAATGAGTTTTATATTGGATTGAAAGATGCGTCTCTGTTATAATTGAATGAATTTTTTGATGACGCCAAAAGAATTTTTTAATTAGTTATTTGCTGATGGATAGTCTACTATATGTTTATTAATCTTTATTAAAATATATCATTTTTATTTACCTTTATGTTTTTGTTTAACAAGGTTTTATGGTGTTAAGCGAAATCACCCTGCTTAGTATAACATAACAATGGAGTGGATGATGTTTACTGTTGAGTTTATATTAACAATAAGTATAAAACATATCAGATATTTTTATATTCCATGATAATGTGTGTGTTTTCAATAGCCAATAAAATGACAAACAACGCATTATCAGAAAAGAAAATAGGTGGTTTTTATCCAATTCTTGATGTGGTTTGTATTTGTGATGATCTGTTTATCTCACCCGCTGATCGCACTTTTTTTGTATTTGTCTCAAAATACGTTTATCTTGAGACATAGTTTAAAACAATAGTTTGTATTTTGTCTCTTAGTCTGTCATCTTTGTTTCATAATAACGAAACTTTATTCAAATATACTATTCTGCCAGCAATACCTTTAACAATAATTGCAGTTTTATCTGTCAATCCCTATCTTTGGGTAACATCAACAGTTCATCATTTCTATATAGAACTATTTGCCGTGGTATTTGGTGTGGTTTTATCGTTTTATTATATTTCACGTGCTCGCCTGTTAAATGATATTTTCAGTCTTTTCATAGGAATAGGGTTTCTTGTGAGTGCCATGATTGATCTGTTACATGTTGTAATTTCATATATTGCAATTAGCGATCCTATATTTATCAAGTATTTTATCCCACAAACTTGGTTTGCAGGAAGAATATTTTTAAGCACTCTGTTGGCCCTCGCAATAATAAAATATTCTGATTTGTCAAAAGGGGAAGGCGACCTACAACAATCAGAAGATGAGCAAATCGAACAAAAAAAGGCAAACAAGAAATTACAAAAGAGAATACTTTCTTATTTGATTCTTCTCTCCTTGTTTTCTATCGGCATTGCGTTAGCTTCTCTTTTCTTGATATTACCTGCAAGTGTAATAGATGATTACTCTTTGCATAGACCTTATGAAATTCCCCCTCTTATATTATTTTCAGCTGCCCTATTCTTTTTTTATAAGAAGCAATTGTACAAAAGAAAGGATCTGTTCTATAAAGGATTAGTTGGCTATCTCACATTAGATATATTTTCTCAAATAATAATGTCATACTCTGCAGCGTCTTTTGATACTGCGCACAATATTGCACATGTACTCAAAGATGCAGCGTATTTTGTAAATATTGTGGCTCTAGCTGTATCCAGCCTGCAATATAATACTGAATTAAAAAAAAGCAATGAGCACGTAAGGGTACAAAATGAAAAATTGAAAGAATCAGGAAAAATGCAAAAGGAGTTTATAAATGTGGCCGCTCATGAATTGCGAACACCTATCCAACCCATAATAGGATTATCAGATATGCTAGTTTCTTCTAATGACATAGGTTCGGAGAATCAAAAGATGGCAGAAGTGATTTATAGAAATGCAAAAAAATTACAACGTCTTGCTGAAGATATTTTGGATGTATCAAAAATCGAAAGTAACTCCTTGAACCTAAAGGAAGAGAAATTCGATATCGGAGAGGTAGTATCAAGTACCGTTTCAGATTTTGAAAATGGCGCCATAAAGGGAACAGGGGAATTGCTTCCTACAGTAAAAATAATATACAAAGCCAAAGGACAAACCCCTAAATATGAGCCAAATATTCTAAAAGCAGACAAAACCCCGATCAGCCAAGTATTGACGAATCTTTTGAGTAATGCAAAAAAAA
>JBKJYK010000060.1:0-5230 GCA_046715515.1 Candidatus Nitrosocosmicus sp. | reverse complement strand
CTACTATGGCACCCATTTGGTCAATGGTCCTATGTATCCCAAATGCTTTACCTGAAATCGATTCAGATACAGAATCAGCAATTAATGCATCACGAGGAGCAGTTCGTATACCTTTACCCATTCTATCTGTTGCCCTCACCACGAAAGCATCAAACCAACCACTACTAAACATAAAGAAGGGTTTGCTTATCGTGGATAATCCATATCCAATTATGATAAATATTTTTCTTTTTCGAAACTTATCAGATAATGCGCCGGAAAACATTCTAAAAATATAACTTGTAAGTTCTGAGGAACCTTCTATTACACCAAGAAATGCTCTGGAGACTCCTAAATTGTTAACTAGGTAAAGGGGAAGAATACTTAAAATCATCTCTGTAGAAAAGTCGGTAAAGAAACTCACCAAGCCCATCATAAAGACATTGCGAATTCCTGCTGGCTTGTCTTTCTCTTTTTCATCACTATTGTCTTTCCTTGAACCGTCTTTTGGAATCAAATTTTCAGTCCTCCCATCATTTTTTTTCTATTATTAAATTCTTTTTTGTAATTGTATAAGAATTATTGATTAGATTTGATATTTATAATAATTATCCAACGGTGAGTGGGAATTGAAACATTGTTATCAAAACAGGAAATCATAAAATAACAAATAATTTTTAAACTAAATGAAAAAAATGCCTATAATTGAGATTACTATAAGCCAAGGAAGATCTGTAGAGTAGAAGAGAGAATTGATTAAGATGTTGACAAGAGAAACTGCAAGAATTATGCAAACACAAGGTGAAAAGATAAGAATCCTAATCTATGAGGTTTCAAAAGAGAATTGGGAAAATGGAGGAATTATGGGTGTAGATATGAAATAGAAAAAAAATTAAACCTTTTCTCCCATTCTAATTCCATTATCTTTACAGAAATTATGCTAATTGTTATGTCTATAGTCACCAATGCCCCCAAACCTGTCTTTAAATAATCAAACCAGACGAAGGTTGGGACTCGTATCTATGTCTAGCAGATGTGGGTTCTACCAGATTTTATTTAGTATTGCCTTATCTGAATTAGAAGCTAACACCTTTGATGATATATGATTTTAGTATGTACTTATAACATTGATTTTTACTTTTTGGATACAATCAGATCTCACTGTTAGATGTAATTTTCATTCGAAGTTGGAATATACATCTATCAAAAAGGTGATATCTCGATTTGCAGAAATGGATGGTAGATTAACAAAACTCGATGGAGAGGAGTTAAAGATATGTGGTACCTAGAGAGACTAAATTCCAAGAAGCTTGAACTGGAAAAGGAAATTGAAGAAGCAAGAAAGGACTTGGATCAATATGATATAAGCCGAATTGTTTTTCAGAGATTTTATGTGAATTCTAATTTAAACTGAATTTTTTTTAAAGAAATAAGAGTCATTTCCATCGCTTAATCCATTTTTTAGTTAAACAGAGTATTTTTCAAGTCAACCATTATCGTATGTCTCAAGAAGTTAGCATTGGATTAGATACATGGCCACATCGCATTTTAGACTTGAAGAAGATGGTTGATATGTACAACAATCACATATGGATCTGCATTCAAAAAAACTAAAACTTGAAAAGGATATAGAGGAAAAGAGAAATATGTTGTTAGTTTGAACTTGGCATTTTTTTCAATATTCTTTACTAATTCAAAGTTATAACTAATGGTTATTTCTAATTTTAATAGGATTATGCTAGAACAGCCGGCGAAGTTGGCTGGCTAAACTCCATAAAGATGCGATTAAAAAAGATTATTTTAAGCATCTGTCGCACTTTCACAGACATCTATTGTGTTGCCTTTTACTGACAAGCAACCTTGTATGAATCCTTTATAATAGTCGTCCCCACACTCGCTAGAGGTTTCTTGATTGAATGGGTGGTCTTCTCCATCGGTGATACCTTTTTGAAAACAATCCCTGTCAATGCTGGTCTCTGCATATGCTGTTGTAGATGCTGTTGTTATCGTTGTTAAAAATACAGATAACAGGACAAACATGACTTTTTTGTTCAAAGAAAAAGTATTTGAGGTATTGTTTGAAATATTAAAACTTATTTTCATGAGTATATATTATAGGAGAATTATATAAGATTTTTTTTATATTGCCAATATTTCAAAATATTTCAAAATATCATATTTAATAAGTAAATTAGTATTTTTTTTAATCAATTTCAATATAATTAAAAAAATTAAAAAATATAAATCAAAATCATTATCTAAAATTACTTTGTCTAAGAAGGATAAAACAATAATTCAATTTAAGTTCATACATAAACAATCCTAAGGAGATATTGTGACAGATAAATTTGGGCCTAACTATAATAAATTACCGATTAAAGATTAAGATTGAATTTTATTTTATAAATATTCTCCAATCTAAATGAAATTCAATTAATGAAAAAATTTTTCTTAATGGAATTCACATTGGTTCTAGCTAAAAGACAGATTTGGATATAATGATAATTAATTTATATTTTGTAACTCAGAATCATGCAGTATTAATAAGACAGTTCGCATTAAATACTAAAATTTATGACTACGGTAATATCAATAAAGGCCAAAGATGGAATTATTTTAGCAAGTGATAGTCAAGGCACATCATTAAAAGTAAAAACTACAATAAAAAAGGTCTTCAAAATAAACAGTTGTATCGGTATTGGTGCCTCAGGGGATAATTCCCAAATTGAATTATTTGTTGATGAACTTAAACAACACCTACAGAATGAAATTGAATTGGAATCGGAATTTAGAAACCAAATGTCCAATATTGTGTTGAGTTTACATAGAATACACAATTATAACCATTCATTATTGTGTGGGTATACGGGGACCAGATTATTCTTTTCCCCACTTTCAATAGTAGCTGCAAAACCAAAGAATGGGGATTCTTATCTTTACCGTATGGGTTTTGGGAAAATAGGAAGAAACAATGAGGTATCTCCATATCTATACAAGGTAAATGGTGATTATGTGTCAATTGGCTCTGGTTCCACTTATGCCCGTTTAGTTCTTAAACAACAAGATAGGCTTTATACTGCAATAAACAAGAGATTGTCCGACTTACCAACAGAATACAATGTCGGAATAGCATCATACATAATTAATGAAGTAAAGCAATTAGACCTTGAGACAGGGGGAAAGACTCAGATTGCAGTGGTTAACCGTGACGGTTATAGAGAACTTTCCTATAATGATCAAATCAAATGTCATCAAATAATGATTGATGGCCTATTTTCTTCTTTGCAGGAAAATTTTTCTAACAATGAAAAAACAAGGGAACTTATCAGTAACCTTTTCCCATATGATTAACGACATAAAGTTACATCGATGCGTTATACCTAATTCAATTTTCTCAAGTATTTAAAAAATCCATAGGGAATGACTACATGTTTGTTGATATCTTTTGGGATTTGGTTATTGAATCTGTTTTTTTCCTTTCCAAGTCGGTAAGCTGGTTTTCATTTGTGCTTTCCTGTGCCTGGCTATTAGATTTGTTATGAAGACTCAACCATCCCAATTGTCACCTTTAACATATTTAACAATATGGTGGAACCCACGCTTGAGGAGACGGGGTGGATTTGAACCTCACATCGAAAAAGTGGTTAAAATGACTTTAAAACATTTTAATTGCATTATTTTGTTGACCTCATATGTACACCATATTCATCACAATGTGGCGTATTCCAATTCTCAACAAATCAACTGTCATATTGTTTTCTGCTATTAATTGGTTATTGTGGAGATAATATTGGTGGTGATGAGGGTCGTGCTAAAACATTTACTTTTAAATCCATGTACTGCCCGTCTCTATATATGGTTAAAGTTATTGTGTCTCCAGGCCTAGTGTGTTGATCGATAAAGGTAATTAGCTGATCTATTTTTGTTATGTTTTGTTTATTGACTGCTGTAATTATATCCCCGCCATGCTTTTTACCATAATAATCTGTTGTGACACCTCTAATGCCAACTTTATCGGCCGGTCCATCTTTTATGATTGTATTTACATAGACACCCCTGAAAGTTTTTGATGTGTTGTTAAACTGTGACGTTAGATCAGAGGTAAGTGTAGTGCCATCTATTCCTAAATAGGAGTGTGTAAAGTTTCCACTTTGTATAAGAATAGGCACTTCCTTCAAAAGGGTGTTGGAGGATACTGCAAATCCTACTCTATCGGATTCTCCCGCTGTATTTATTCCGATAACCTGTCCTTTTATATTTAGCAATGGACCCCCAGAATTTCCAGGATGGATTGGTGCATCAGTTTGGATGGCATCGGTGATTGAAATACCTGAAGGTTCTTGAATCAGACGGCCTATCTGACTTACTATACCTGTAGTCATAGTGTTGTCCAAACCATAGGGATTTCCTATTGCTATCACTTTATCTCCAACCTTTAGGTTGGAAGAATTGGCAATGTTAAGAGGTGTAATAGGTTTATTGAGATTTTCTATAATCTTTAAAACTGCTATATCACTTAGTGGGTCTTTACCTATGACAGAAGCAGTATATCTATTTCCATCTGTAAATGTAACATCCACTATTTTAGCATTGCTAATTACATGGTAATTAGTAATTAAATAACCTTTATCGTCATATACAAAACCAGAACCCAATGCAGTAGCATTTTGGTCTTCATTGGGGTTAATTGAAGGGGGGTTTGGATACGGGGAGGTTGATAGGGGGATAGGCATCTTGGAGGTGATCTGTACTATGGAATTTTGTACTTTATTGAATATCGAGTTTAATAGATAACTTTGCAAATCAAATATGGTAGTATCATTGGTAGTGATGGAAGTTGAGTTTTGTTGTTGTAATTGTAGTTGTGATAATGAAAACTGTGGTGATTGTGATATGCCTGTAGCGAATTGATATGATGTATATACAAATAAATTAATTCCTACTGTTGTTGTTACTATTGCTAACACTAATAATATTCTTGTTGGAAATAATTTTATTGACAACATTTTAAAATATTTAATGTATTAAATTTAAATTTTAATTTTGAATGCAGGACTCTACAATTACCTAAAATTATAAAAAGTGGTAGGTAAAGTGTTAAATTAGTTTATGGGTCACATCCTTTTCATTTTGTCTGTTTAAACAATTTTAAAAACAATGTGAAAAATGGTGTTATTCAGCATGTTTTTTTTATCAACACTATACGCAGCAAAACAAGAAACAGATTCTTTTCTTTCCTTGTCACTTGTCA
>JBKJYK010000059.1:0-4457 GCA_046715515.1 Candidatus Nitrosocosmicus sp. | reverse complement strand
AGAGGCAGTTGATGACTTTTTTCCAGGCTATGCACACAGCATGAACGAAATCGGAAAGGAACGCGGCTGGCCTCCGATAACCCGTATGGATTTTGAAGCCCAGAGGGGGCCCAGCGGCGCGCTACTCATAGGCAATCCGGAAGAAGTTACAGAGAAAATTATCAGACACAGTCAAGCGCTCGGTGGTATATCTCGCATTACTTTCATGATGAACCCCGCATCGCTACCTCACGAAAAGCTCGCGCAAGCTACGGAATTAATAGGTTCACGCGTAGCCCCTGTCTTACACGAACTCGGTTAAATCGATTGAAAGCACATTTTCTATATGACAGTTAAATTTTGAAGTACATTTAATATGTAAAATAGCCATTTAATTCGTCCTTTTATTTGTATTGGTAACGCATATATCAAACCCGTGAATAAGAGATGGTTCAAATCCCTATTCTCCACCTTAACACTGTTACCAGATTACTGGTTGATTGATTTTCCATTCAAATGAGAAGATTTGTATAAATCTGTTTGATATAATCATAAAATTTTAATGTATGGCTTTAGGTCCCAATAAATAAAGCCATTCCAGGTTATTAGCGATTGCTTCAGCGATATCAGTGATTTTCAATATAGAATAGAAGGCATATAGGAACCAGCGGGTCCGTTGTACATCCCTACTGTCATGAGGGTAAGTTGCTGGGCTAATCTTAGACCGTTGTCAAGGCACCATCTAAACAGTTGGGTGTTTCGACTTGGAATAAGAATACCTGGTCCCCCATAACAATCAGTTGCTGAGGCAATGAGGGCTTTGAGGTCATCATTAGTAAAACCCACAGAGTGGTTAAAATATGTCAAACCGCTAGTATAGCCTGTAATTTTGTCTCCGTGTAGGACCACTTTGGCAATTCCCTGCTTTATGCTGTCTCTTAGCTCACCATTTCTGTCATGGCCATGAATTGATTTGCAGATTGCGTTACATGATTCCAAATCTGACTCGGTTGCTAACCGGACAGATCTTCCAGGGATTTCTGCTGAAATTGGTCTTCCCTGCATGTTTGAGATTGGCTCCCTAATCTCAAACCCCAAACTAGCATACAACGATAGCGATCGGTTATGGTATGACGCCTGAAGCAAACGTATTGCCGGATAGTTTTTACTTGTAGCCCTCTCCATTACATTGCTCATTAACTGCCTACCCACTCCTTTGTTCTGGGATTTTGGATCAACTGTTAATGGGCCCACTCCTGCTACTATATTTGAGCGTTCATCTAAAAAGTTGCTTCCTATAATTTTGTTATTGCCTCCCTCAGTATCTTCAGCAACAACAGAATAGAACCCTGGATTGGATAGAAAAGAAGATGCTGTGTTTATTCCATTGTCAACGGTTGGGAAGTCGCGAGGAAAGCCATGCTTATCTGAAATCCCTGAAAATGCCTCAAAAATTATTTTTCCGACTTCTTTCGCATCATCTATGACACCAGGTCTTAATCTCAAATTGTGCTCTGTATTAGTCAAACTGATACTGGGATTTACTTATAATGGGTTTTATTCTTTTACTTTTTTTTGACATCTTCCTTTAGTTTTGATTCGAAGTAATCAAAATCTGAAAATAAATACGTTTTAACTTTAGGATGCTGTAAATCATAGTATATAAAATGGTAACGCTGAGCCACATTTCTAATAAGAAAATTCTAAAATCTTTAAAAGACGAATACGCGATTATGCAGTATGGCCTCGAGTCCCACTACCGGTTCTAAATATGGAATCATATTAAAACATTATATGATTTGACAAACATAATCTTCATAACAATACATGTCTAATATAACCAAATTACCACGATAAAGACCCTATTTTAGTAATACATCAAAAAACTTAAGAAAAAATTAAAAAAAAGGGCAGAAATACATATTGTAAGTTTGAGAGTGTTAGAATTTTTTATATGCCAATGGCCAGATGATTCAGCGCAAATGGAAAGTAGAAAACTTCATGGATAAAGAGGGGCAAGAAGATTCAATTCTAAATATGGCATAACAGTAACGGGTTCACAATATTAACACTGCCGCACTAATTACTGTTGTCCACAATCCTCCCTTGTTTCCTTCCGCAGACTGTGTGAAATTTTGCGTTTTGTAAATCTTTCCTGAGAGTTTCCATTGCTCCTCGTTTTGATCCCACGTAAGTGTTGGATCAGCAGCAGGCAGCCCAATTGTTGTGGCAAGCATTTCCATGGCCATGTCCTCGGCATAATCTCCCGCCCTCAGAGCTGTCTCCCCAGTTGCATGGTGCTCTGACAAATACCCATACTGAGCGTCATCTGCTGGCCTTGCCAAACCAATGGAAGCGGCGATTAGCCTGTTTGGCTCGTTTGTGGCTGATTTGGCCATAACCGTAAAAACAATTTGTCCTGGCATAAGGTGCTTTCTTCCCTCTTCCCTGTTCACTATTTTGCAGCGTGGTGGTTTGATGCTGGATACTGACACCAAGTTTAGATCGCTTATTGAGGCGTCACGCAAAGCAAGCTCAAAGCTTGTAAGGTAATCTTTGTGGATGCCTTTGCCCTTGGTAAAAAACATCATTTTCGGAACATATAGCATAGGGTTTGATGGCACCGTTGTTGTTTTGCTTGTGTCATACTCTTCATCCATCTCTAGTCAGGATAGGTAATTGCATGTTGCAGATATAATTTATTAATTACAAATATTGATCACTAGTCTCTGTTTACCTAAGCGATTTTAACTCGTTGTTATATTATCTGCGACAGATTCATTCAACCAATTCATTACATGCTTTGGATTTCATCTCTTTTTTCCACAAGGAATGTAATCATTAAAACATTCAGCTCTATATTTTGGATAAAGCATAGGCAGTAATTTTAATGATGCTTGCTTTTATCACGGACTCTTGAATGTAGCTTTGGGAAAGCCAATCTTTATTGGATGTCTGAATGCTGGATGAATCATAATTAACTCTCCCTTGTTTAGTCTGACGATATTATTTTTTGTGCTCTCATCTAGCATTGAGTATGGCTCTTTGGATAATTCAGATATCCCCAATTTCCCTGTTATATGCAATCCGGTATTCTCTTGTAATTTGTAGTCGGTAGCACTTTTGAATTGTTGTGCAGAAAATAAAATGGTTCCCCTGGACCTTCCCGCAATTACCGTTCTCATGATTTGTTCTGAAACTGCATTGATTTTTCCAAAGGAAGATTGAGGTATATATCTATTAATCTCGTCAACAAAGACAAAAATATGCGATGTTTTGTCTTTGTTTTTGAGATTACCATCTAGTGCATTGCTGTTGGTATTATCGTCAGAGGAATCAGCAAATGGATTTGAGGAATACATCTCATCAATGCTTTTCATTACGTCCCCAACAACAAATGCCTGTTCTTCCACAGAGGATATCGTTGCCACATCTATTACAAATACTTGGCCTGACTTGATTTTCTTTATTTGTTCTCCAAGGTAAGTGCTTGTTATTTTTTTATCAATGAACATAGGGGATTTTCTGATTCTTTGTAGCCTGCTTAAAAAGTGCAATAGAGAAGATTTGTGTGACACTATTGATTCAGGATATTCTTTGAGTTCAGACAACTCGGTCCATGTCCTTATCTCCTTTCCAGAGTTATCCCTTAGTGGCCATGATTCATAGATATAATCTATTATTGACGAGAGATTAAAGCGAGTGTCATGGGTTTCATGGAACAATAATTCAAGTCTATCATAAACATCTTGTAACTCATAGGAATAAGTTTTGAAATTATTTGGTATATGCATGGAATTGGGTTTACCGTCTTTTCCCCTTGGTAAAAAATAAGTCACATTCTCAAAAGGCTCCAATTCTAAATCAAGTATATCAAACATCCGTTCTGTCCTCTCTTTGATATCTGTTGGTTTTTTATCTATCTGGAGTAGCTCCTGCTCTTTAGTATTAAAAATGATTAATGCAATATTCCCCTTCATCTTTTCAAAAAGTGTTTGATATGCAGACTGCAGCAGAAACAGAATATAGGTGCTTTTCCTGTTTCCTGAAATCCCCGAAGCGTTTACATGCGCTGTGTCAGGCCCAGTCAAATAAGTTAATGCCAACGAAATGGGAACCTGTAAACCATTTGTTGTTTCTATAATTCCTGCAGGTATCGGGTCCACCATCTCCGGGATCCCTAAAGCAAAAATAATCTCTTTTTCGGTAGCAAATCTAACTGATTTCCCTATTCCCACAGGAAAGTTTATGGAAATAGACTCCTTGTTGGGATCTGTTGATCCACCGGTATTTGCAATTGTTCCCACCTTTGCCAGTATCAATCCTTTTGAGGTATTGTTAGATAGTTGTTGTTGTTGTTTTTCCCCTCCTTTTAGGTGCCCTTGTTCCCTTAAATCCTTTTGGTAATCCGAAAAATAAACAGTGTAATCATTTTCTGCAACAGCCTGTAACTCTTTTACAATTCCGATGGTCTTACT
>JBKJYK010000058.1:0-3545 GCA_046715515.1 Candidatus Nitrosocosmicus sp. | reverse complement strand
ATACCTAGAAGGGTTTTTGAAATTGGACCTACAATTGTAAAGTTTGAGTACTGCAAAAATTGGGAAAAATAGATGGAGTATAAATCCAATAGGGATAAATTGGACTTGCCGGATAGTTTTTCAATATCTGGGGGCAAGTCTTTGGCATAAATCCTCAAACTGGCCAAATGGGTATCACTGCTGTTTTCCAATGGCGAATAAAAGGCAACAAAGCTTCCGTCATCCAATTGCAAATACTTTTGCTGCCCGAACTTGACTATGCTTCCATATTCTTCTGAAAAGGTCCAGTTATTTGGGTATTGAATTTTTATGCCCTGAGAAGGGTTTTGGTATGTTGTCAGTGGAAAAGATTTGTTTTTGTTTCTAAAGTCCTCCTCGGGATGCAATAATGGTTTTGTTTCTGAAGATATGTGATTTGTATAGTTGTTCGTATCCTTATAGTTTTTAGTATGTGATGATGCGAACACTTTTTGCTGCTCCTGCTCCTGCTGATTTTCATGGTGTTGATATGATAAATAAAATAACGCAACAGAGACCAGTAGGGTAATTGTTAGGCTGATTCTTACAGTGCCTTCAAAGTATGCTGATTTTGAAATCTGTGAATATAATGGATATCCACAACGGTTAACCGGAATCAAATGTTTTTTTTTGATTAGGTGTATCTAATTTATCTATTGGTGTGCCATTTTCCCCGTATGACAATCCTTTTAGGTTTAAAGGAGAAGTGGGGGTGGGGTGGGTGGGGGAAAAGGGTATTTTGTGTTCTCTCTTCATAAACAGATCGTTCAGTACCGTTATCCATTTATCTCCAAAATTTAGTGATTGGATGATGGTTGTTATGTTGCAAAATACTTTATTTGATTTGGTAATAAAACAATTAACTTTTAATGATTTTTGTTTTTCAGCCCTGATGTTATGCCAGTCACCACCACTAGTCAAAAAAGCCAAAAACAAGATAGTTCCTAAAAAGCATACCATGTCAAATACATATATATTTGTGTTTCATCAATATATTGGTGTTTTTTTTGTTCTCTAAATACAATGATAAAACTTGGGTAGCGTAAATGTTATCTTATTTTTTATGTAGTTTGGGTATTATGTGGGATATTTTGTTTTGTGGGAAAGACTAAAACTTTATTTTGTCTCCGTTCTTCATCAGATCAAAAATACGCCCTAATGTGTTTTTGGTAGACATGCATGAATCCTTGTCACCATAATTGCAGGTTTCTGCCGGCCTGTTATTGTTACTGTTGTAGTTGTTGTTGTTGTAGTTGTTACTGTTGTGATCTTTGTTGTTGTGCTGAGGTTTGGACATTCTTTTAAAAACACCAAAAATGATCTCCTTTACCACTTGAACCAAACCCAAACGGGCACCAAAAGCTCCCTTTCTGTTGATTAGCCAAAACATTTTGGTTGCGTCATAGCCTGGGGGGAAAATCATCTTTTTTGAGTCTATGGCTTCCTGTGAATAATAATGGCCAGCAATGCGTATCCACCCACCGGACAACTTGGCTGCCGTTATGGCAAATTTTGTGCAAGATGAGCACTTGTCATCATAAATAAGTAACGGTCTTGAAAACATTGAGGGAAAAGACATTAGGAGAAAGAATAATACGGATTTATCATAATTAAACTATTCCTTCCTTTCCTTCCATTTCTTGTTTTTTTTTGTGTTGTGACTATTGATCCTCAAAATAAACTGTGTATTATCAAACCACGCATTTTATAGTTGTATGGTTATTTTGCCAACATTGACCATATTGCATTTTAAAAAACAAGGGGTGTTTGGTTTGTTAAATAACCTTATTATAGAATCTCAAATAATCTAATAAAGGTGATTTCAATAATAATATGTTACAGAGCACTTATGATTATATAGTTACAATTTGTTATGTTTGGTTGATTATGGTGGGTTTTTTTATTGCAATTACAATTGAGCTACTGCTTCTTATCGGGTTGGTATTCCCTATTCTTATTATTGTGATATTAAATAGGGAGAGAAAACTTGACAAAATAACAAAATAAGCCTGCAACCATTATATTGCAAAAACATAAACATAATCTATTTGCCTGCTGAAAGGATTAAAATTCCGAAGGCACTGTGTTTAATCTGGCGATTATCTTTTGGTTTTGGAATTATGTTGGCTCTCAATAGACTTTTGGTGATTGTGAACTGCAGTGCAATGCTGCTGCATAATAGGTTTGGAGCCTAAAGATTATGAAAGATTATTTGATACCTTGCCACCACTGCTACTACTGTTATTATTCTTATTATCCTTGTTATCTGTATTTGGTAATCCGGGCAAAAAAATTTAACTTTATTGGAAGGCGTGCTGCTGCTCCTGCTCCTGCTCCTGTTATTCAATTTTTTTTTTGGTCATAATCAGAGTTAAGATTTTGATCCTTTGTGGATCGTTTTTGAATTTGTCCAAATAGTGCGACGTAAAATACAGCGGCGCACCGTCAATAAGCTTTGCAATTTCAAACCCAATCAGACTAAAGGTTTCAATAACCCACCTTTTCCAAACTTTGTAGTTGGATGCTGAAACTGGCTCTAAAAGCTCATCTGTTAATTCGGTAACCAGTATGAAGTGGCCACAACATTTGATTTTTGACAATATTGTTTTGTAAACCGGTTTCCACTTGTCTTGGCGTGATTTGTCTATATAGTCAGGATGGGGCAAAACCGATATTATTGTATCGACGGTGTCGTCAGAAATGTCTGCCAAAACGTTCTCAAATGAGTCATTGATAAATTGCACATTCTCCATTTTGGCTTGAGCACATGAATCCCGGTATAGTGACTCATCAATTTCTATACCTGTTAAAAGAACATTGTCATCAACATGGTAAAGGTTGGCTAGGTTGTTCAGTAGCCTTCCGTCCCCTGAGCCTATCTCAATTACGGTTTTGTCGTAATTATAAAATGATTTGATGGTGCTGTCATGGCGAGTTTGCAATGATTATGCTGTGTTATGTGAATGGGAAGGGGGATATATTGCTTAACACTTTATGTGAGCCAACCACTGATTTGGTGGACATCCAAATAGTTTGTGGTTTGTTGGTTTTTAATATTGTCGTTCGCTAAAAGATTGGTTAGAAAATGATGCGAAAAAACAGGGGACCGTATTTGCCGATGCTGTTATTGTTACTGTGTATTGTGTTATGCCTTTCTTGCAACGTAATAATAGTTTAAAATGTCGCCTGGAACTTCAAATATTTCAATGCTTTCCTCAAAACCTGCCTCCCTTAGTTTTTGCTCGGCCTTTTGCTTTCCCCACAGTTTGCCCGTCCCTTCGCCATCATGCGCTTGTGAGACTGCCATGGAATGCATTGCGGAAAAGGTGTAGAGGATGGGGGCCATTGGGTTGCTTATGTTATCCTGAAGATTGCTAGACGCTGCGATATCCTGCATAAGGAAAATACCATTGCTTTTTAGTGATTCATGGATTGTTTGGAGAACTTTGGTTGGCATTGGTTGATCACGTATGGTACCAAAAGCGGTAACAAATTCAAATTTTGGGGGCTCGTCAATGGATGAGGCG
>JBKJYK010000057.1:0-5044 GCA_046715515.1 Candidatus Nitrosocosmicus sp. | reverse complement strand
ATATGCTCTATTTCAGAATCTTTAGGGGTTAGAATTTTTGTTGTTATCCATGGCTTTTTGCGCATTACCCCTTTTAGTTTTTGGACAGCACCGTCACGGGCCTGCCTGCGAAATGCATTTGATGTGGAGAATATTATTAAAATCTCCTTATTGGCAGACTCTAACAGTTCGAAAACCTTGATTTGGGTGTCTTGGGGCCTGTCTGTAGTTTCTATAACCTCTGGTTCTACCCCTTCCTCAATTTCTGTGATTCTTTGGGTATAGGGTTTTGATTTTTTCCATATTATATCAAAAATATTTTGATGCTGTTCTACGAATTCTTTTTCGTTACTGTATATGACTGGATTTGAGAGTTGTTTTTCTTTCCATGATGTTGTGCCTATAAATTCTGATTCGCTCACAACTATGGATCCTTTGATTCCTTCTAGATGCCGCAGGTCATCAACTATCTTTCTGAATTCTTTGCAATGGTGTATGTTTTCTTTTGTGATCTCTGTAACACATCTTATTTCCACTCCTCTACTCCTTGCTTTGTTGTAGTTGTCTTTGTATACATCAAATTTTATAATTAAAGAAGGACCGTTTTCATCCACCAAAAGGTCGATTTTTTTTTTGACATTCTGAAGAAACCTTACCCCATATGATACTGCATCCTCCATGTTGTTTACAATCAGCGTATTTTTGTTATCATGGGAAGTTTCATTGGGCATCTTCTACAATATTATGATAATGCAGTTGTTATTATATAAGAATTATAAAGCATGTAATTAATGTCTAATGTAAAATCACAAACATTGCTTTTACTGTAGTAAATAAAATACAAAACTGTGTTATGGTGGCATCAGACCTTGGTGCCGCAAGATTAAACTATCTGATATATGTTATTCCTTGGTCAATCATGACCTTTGTAATATGATGGGTGTATCTTTTATCTTCATAATAAACAAACAAACAAAAGACATGGAAAAACAAGACAAAACTTTGGATAAATATGAAACTAACGGATTGTTCCTAACTTCCTATATATCTGTTGTATGTCAAGAGTTTTTTTTGTTAGATTGATTGATTGATTGATTGGTTGACTTTTTATTTACAGATATGTGCCGCGTTTCTATTCTTTTGTTTACTGTTTTGATCATAACTATTGAGAGTGATATCTCTTTTTTTGAGCTGTAACTTGGAATTGGGTTTTAATTAATAATATGGTACAACACATAAAATATTGTGATGCAACATGAGAACTGCGTTTTTATTCTTGTGAGAGATTGAGTTTAACTTTATTTATTGGGGAAATAACCCTAAAATATTGGCACAAAAAAAGAGTATGCCCACTGGTGTGACAATCATTGCGATTCTTGCTATAATTGGGAGTGTTGTTGTTAACTTTGGGACTAACACTAATGGGATCTGGAGCATTGATTTCATTTTCCACTAACAATTCCCCCCCGAGTTTCAATCTGTGGGGCCTATTTTTGAAATAATATTACTAGTATCAGGGATGGTTCTTCAGATAATCGGCATAGGTTATTAGTTGTGTCATATGGCCTGTTAAAAGGTAAAGGATGGGCATGGACGATAACAATAGTGTTGACAATAATAAGCATAGCGGTTCAAATAGTTTCAGGAATTACCAATTCAATTTTTACCGCATCAATTACTGATGGGGGCAACTCTGTGGCAGCTGGGTTCATGGGACAAATAATTGGAATTGCTATTAACCTAATAATATTATACTATCTTTACCGGCCCCATGTTAAAGCCTTCTTTGGAAAATCCTCAAATAAAACAATAGGTTCTGTATAACAAGGTTAATAACTTCTACCCCGTGTTCCAACCCCGTTGTTTTTTTTTGAAGGAACTTAAATGACATATGGCCTTGTCTTTGACTTATTGAACGGGTGTAAAAGGGAGTTTGAATGCCATGATGCTTTATTTTTAGGATAATTGTTTGTATGCATGGGGAAATGTAGCAACCTAGATTGATAATTATCCAAATTAGTTTTTTAAAGATGACCGCAAACGAATAATACTTGATTTAGTCCTTTAGCGGTATGCTAAATGAAAATGTGGCGCCTTTTTTTCCACCATTGTTATCGGTGTTGTCCGTGTTGTTTTCGGCCCATATCTGCCCACCATGGGCCTCTACAATGTTTTTGCAAATGTACAAGCCTAATCCGGTACCATGAAAGGATTTTGTTGCAAACTTTGTGAATAACTTGGGAAACATATCTGGGTCAATACCACTACCCGTATCCTTTATTTCAACAACAACGACTGCGTCTTTATCCTTTCCATTTTTTCCCTTTTTGATGTTTATGCATATGGTTCCTTCTTTCTGTGGGATGAATTTTATGGAATTGCCAACGAGGTTGGATATTGCTTGGCCTATTCTGTTTTTATCCCCATCTATCAAAATGGGTGCATCACTAGCTGAATTAGAGTACTCAAACTTTATCTCTTTGTTTCCATCTACCAGTAGGTTGTTTCCCAATTCTTTAACAATATCCAACACTAATCCATCAAGGCTAAATTTTTCTTTATGTAGGTTAAGTGAGTTGCTCTCGATTTTTGATACGTCCAAAATGTTTTCAGATAAAGCCTTTAGTTTCTTTGTGTTTCTGATTACAATGTCAAGCATTTCAATTTGTTCTTTATCCTTTGCTTTCATTCTAAGAATTTGTGTAAGCCCAAGTAATGGCTGAATGGGTGTTCTTAACTCGTGAGCCGCAGTATTTATGAAATCTTTTTGCATCCTATCATGAATTTGCAGTTGTTTATACATCTCTGCTTGTTTCCAAAGGCTCTCAAAAATAGACACATAGGATAACGCTGCAGATTTGCCTTCGATATATATTGCCAAACCTAGAGTTTGTAGGATTTTATCTTTGATGTCGTCCTTTATCTCAAATATCATTGTTTTTTCTCTATCAATAACGGTAATTCCTATTGCCATTTGCAAAGAGAATTGTATGCTTCTAAATTCTATATTATGATAGTTTGATTTTATTGTGTTTATTTTATCCTCGTTGGCAGAATCGGACGGAATTAGAACTTTTACCTTAATTCCACCAAGTGCTATTTGGTTTAATGAATCAAAGACTCCTGTTTTTACTGTACGTAGAAACCCATACTCAGATGATAATATTATCGATATCTCTTTTTTAGCTGATTCGTTTAGTTCTGAAACAAATTTAATTGATTTTTTTGGATTTAGTATTATGTTGACATTGATGTATCGCCCTTCCTCAATATCTTTGATTCTGTCTTTTGCATCGATTCCTGTTTTCCACAGTTCTTTGAATATTTCACTATAGTGATTAAGATAAAGGGGATCGTTACTTGTTAAAAGACTAGATACTTTTATACCTTTTTCCATCTTTTCAATGGTGGAATTTAACATTTTATCACTTAGGGCAAAACTCAAAAGTGGTTCGCTGTTTACATGGTGTATTTTTACCCCTTCCTTCAAAAAAACTTTGACTAGTTCGATATCTACCTTGTTGTTTATTGATACGACCCATCTGATACCTTTGTGCTTTCTGTTCCTAGACCTTTTTATTACATCTTTATACACTTCAAAGAAGTTGTTATAGATCAATTGCATTCCACCCATTGTAGAACAGATGCTCATGTCTTTGGATTTTTTAGCTAGATCTGTGATTTTTTTGCGTATCTCGTTACTGTTTTCTAATATTCCTGTTTTTACTGGCTCTATTCCTTCCTCGATTTCTGTGATTTTTAGTTCTGCAGGTGTTGCTACACTCCACAGATTCTCAAAGAAATATCTGTGCTGCTCAATTATTGCCTTGGAATTGCTGTAAATTGTCTGAGTCACGGGTTTGGCTTCCCCTTCTAGTTTTGCGGTGGCAACATATTCCGTCTCACTTACTGCCATATTGCCTTTGACTGCTGGGGCGTGTCGGAGTTCGACATACTGCATTATCTCTTTGCAGAAATCGATGTTGTCTTTTGTGATTTCTGTTATGAACCTAATTTTAACGCCTCGCCTTTTGAAATCTATATATCCATTTTTTATCTGGTTGACGCCCATGGAAAAAGATGGCGAAAGGGAGTCCCCACAAACATCTGCTTTGTTTTTGACATTGTTCATAGCTTGAGTAATGCCATCCATGGCTGCTTGCTCTCCATATAGAATCTCTGTTTTTTCTTTTGACTTTGGTTGTTTTGGTGATGATATAGATGGGGTTTTATCAACACCTACTGGTGAACCCAAATAATCATGTGTTGATGGCGATGACAAAGATTGAGAATCACTATCATTACCCTGGTTATCATTTGACAAGATTTTCTATGCCATTTGATAGGATATTCAGAAATAAAAAACTTTCAAGATGACTTTAGCATCACACTATAAAATTACAAAAATATTCCTTGGTTAGTTTCCATGTAAAACTATCTCTGCAGCAATTTTTGGCATAAAATTTTTAACTGATCCAATACTTGGGTTAATTAGTTTTTTTTTGCTCTCTTTCTATATGATGCTTTATTTCTTATACTCATTCATTTAGTAAAAAAGATAAATGTCGTGATAACAGTTTATGTTGCAGTTTGCTAAACTCGCAAAAAACAAAATTAATTAGTTATATTGCCAATATGCAATAATCAATAATAGATTTGAGTTCAACAAGCATCATTGCCATACCGGAGCCTTTCGCACTAGTTATTTGCGAGAAACCTGCTGCTGCACTAAAAATAGCACAGGCCCTTGGAACCTCAAGTTTAAAAAAAATTTCTTCACAGGATATAGGTGATGGCAAAACATCAACATCAACATCAACATCAACATCAACATCAACAACAAGAATGTCATCACCTTTCTTCTCTGCAACCGACAAAAAAGGTCAACACTTTGTTGTATGTTATGCTTTAGGCCATTTGTATGGGTTAGTTGATGTAGGGGGTAATCGTAGCCTATACCCTGTATTCAATATCAAATGGATGCCAATCTCAAAAAAAAACAGAGCAACCAATTTAGGCTTATTACCTGAAAAAATTGAAAAGATTATAAAAACGATATCAATGC